>CANIAI010000069.1 GCA_947465275.1 Acidobacteriota bacterium
GATGATCAATTGACGCGTCGCCTGTTGCAGCGCCTGCCGAATCGCGTCCTGCCGTGCCTCATAAACGCCGACACCATGCCCGGTCACGCGAACAACCGTGCCCTGCGAGCGCTGATCTTGCGCCCGCACCACGACGGGAAAGGACATGAACAGGACGATTCCGAGGGCGACACACGCGCGAGGAAGTGCATGTGAGACGTATGGCCCCGAGAGAATCGTCATATGACCCCTACGCTGTTCGCGTTCGTGATGGGTATGCGGTCGCGCTCGCTAACGCCCGAGCCAATCGTTCCACGAGACCCACGCCGCTCCGTACACGACATCGGGATTGGCTGGAATATCGACGGGCTTCTCGCCGCTTCTCACGTATACATCCCATTCCGCCTGACTGCGCAGTTGCAGCGCGCGGACGGCGCCGCGAGCGGCGGTGAATGGGCGGACCGTCGACGCCGGCCCCGCCCCTGGGAGGGTACGGCCGGTGCGCACCTCGCTGCCGGGGCGCACCACGTCTTCGCGGACAACGCTGGCAGGCGCGCCCGCTGCCGCACCCCGTCCAGCGCCGCGCGAGGGCTGCATGCTCTGTTGTACGCCCCGTGCCGCCGCGATCGTGGTGCGGCTGATTCCAACCTTGACGCTGACTTCTTCGCCCTTCTCGTCGTAGCTCTGCTCTAAGATCGTCACCCCTCGCAGGACGGCACTTGCGCCAGAGCTGAACGTTTCCGTGAGAGACGTCTCCAGATTCCGCTGGGCCGTTTTGGTGACACCGTCGTTGCCCGTGCCTCTCGTCAGCATGGTCTTCTCGAGTTCCGCGGAAGCTTCGGTGAAGAGTCGCCCCGTCTCAACGGTTTGTGCAAACCACCGCGCGATGGCAGCCTTGGCGCGTTCTTCGGCAATCACGTAGGCGTTGTTGACACCGCGGCGGTCCGGAAAGCTGACAGTCTGGGTACCTGTGGCATAGATGGCGTGCCATGCGCCGTCCTCGTCGAGTTCAATGTCAATCCCCTGTAGTTTCAATGAGAGATTGGCGCTCGGGTTCGCGGGAGCTTGGCCGAAGACGGTCGCGGACACGGCAAAGAGACAGGCGCAGCACCACGCGCTGATGATCGCGAGACGACGACTGGTCTGTATAGGCATTGGCTTATCCCTTCAAGCACTGCACGGCCTCCGCGGGTCAACGGTCTCCGGCGTATCGGCACAGTCCAACCCGACCGTGCAAAGCGACGACACCACGACGGTGTCCCGATCAGTCACGCGTTGGACTGCAGGACTGCACTTCGTCCCAGGCCCTTACACTTCCTGCGCTCTGCGCGAGGGTGTGTAGCCCTCCCCCCGATGCCTGCACACCCTGCCAACACCCTACGGGGGCGACCCTGCGAGAACTGCTCTGGCGACCTCGTCTGCGGGTGCCGTACGCGGCACGACCCCGATGCCGTCCAGGAGGACATCGGGGTCGCCGCCGTGACGTTCGGCTGTCGGCCCTTCGGCTACTTGCTGAAGGAGGCCTGGACCTTGGTGTCCGCGCTGATGGTCACCGTGCAGGCGCCGGTGCCCGTGCAGGCACCCGACCAGCCGAGGAACGCGAGGCCCGCCGGCGGGGTCGCGGTCAGCGTGACCGCCGTGCCCGAGGGGAACTTCGCCGAGCACGTGCCGCCGCAGTCGATGCCGGCGATGGTGCTGGTGACCGTCCCCTTGTTCGCCTTTGCGACCGACAGGGTGTACGACGTCGCAGTGCCCCCACCCGTCGCACCGCCACCACCTCCCCCACCGCCGCCGCCCGTCGCCGTCTTCGTCGTCGTGAAGGTGGCGCCGACGTCGGTGATGCCGTTCACCGGAATCGTGCAGGTGAGGTTCAGGCCAGCGGCCGCGCAGGCGCCCACCCAGCCGGCGAACGTGCTGCCGCTGTTCGCCTTCGCCGTCAGCGTCACCTGGGTTCCGGCGATGTAGGGCGACACGCACTTGCTGCCACACGCGATGACCTTGTCGCTCGAGTCGATGTTGCCGCCGCCGGTGCCGGCCTTGGTGACGATGAGCGAGTCGGGCTGCACGTTCACGGCGGTCATGTTGGCGCTGATGAAGTCGCCGAGTTCACCGGGTGACGGCGCCGCACACACCAGCAGGTCTGCGCAGAGCGCTTCGTTGGTGATCGGGTCGTAGATGCCGGTGTAGGCGTAGAGCTCGATGCGGCGCACGATCGTGCGGGTCGTCGGCTGCAGGTTCGTCTGGTTCTGGTGGCGGCGACGGCGCTGGTTGCCGTTGCTGCCGGTGAGCGGGTCGGCCTGGAACAGATCCCACTCGACTTCGATCTGCGTCGGGTCCATCGGCACCACGAGCGGGTTGTCGGCCACCAGTTCGTCGAGCGTGACCTCGCGCGGCAGCTGCGTGACGAACTGCTTCACCCACTGCGCCACGCCGAATCGTTCCGGCGCCTCGACCTCGGGCGGCTCCGGTGCCTCGACCTCGAGCACGACGACAGGGGGCGCCGGCGGCGCTCCCGCCGCGACCGGCGCGACGTAATAGACGGGGGTCGCCACCGGAAGGGCCGGATCGACCGCCGCCAGCGTACCCGGCGCGTTCGGATCCTCAATCAACCAGCGGTAGGTCGCCCGGGTCGCGTTGGCACGCAGGGAGACCCCAAAGTGCTCGCACCCGGCGTTCGGATAGGTCGCGGGGCTCCACTGGTAGCAGGTGCCGGCGAACGGCGTACCGGCGGCGTGCGGCGTCGTCCTGGTCGACCAGCTGCCAGCGGAGTAGGTCGAGAGCCACCGCACCTTCGTGCCGATCGCCGACGGCGTGACGACGGGCGACCCATAGCGGTTCGCCGAGAACAGGTAATAGACGTCGTTCGGCTGGAGCCCCTCGAGCTCGACCTCGAACCCGTGCGCCTCATGCCCGGTGTTGTTGACGACATCGAAGTTGCCGAGGCTGCCGTAGATCGTGGCGCTCTGGGCCTGCGCGATGACCGGCAGCGCCAGCAGCAGGGCGGCACCTGCGACGGCGGAGGCCAGTCGTGACGTGAAATGCATCTCTACTCCTTCTGGACGGTGTGCCCTCTTCGCGGGGCGCTGCTCCTGAAGGGTGAGGGACGCGACGAAAAATATAGGGCGGGATAAAATCCGGCTCGGCGGCCGCGATCAGGCCGACGGAGGACAGCCAGACATGAGCCAGATCACGTTCACGCGCCCGGACGGGGCGACCTGCACCGGCCACTATTTCGAACCCGCCCAGGGGGCAGCGTCGGCGCCGGGCCTCGTCGTCATCCAGGAATGGTGGGGGCTGAACGAGCAGATCAAGGGGGTCGCCGAGCAGTACGCGGCCCGGGGATACCGTGTGCTCGTGCCTGACCTGTATCGCGGCAAGGTGGGACTCGACGCGAGGGAGGCGGAACACCTGATGCACGGCCTCGACTTCGGCGAGGCGGCCTCGCAGGACATCCGCGGCGCCGTGCAGTACCTGAAGCAGCAGTCCGCAAAGGTCGGCGTGACCGGCTACTGCATGGGGGGCGCGCTGACGCTGCTCGCCGCGTGCTTCGTCCCCGAAGTCGACGCCGGCTGCGCCTGGTATGGCTTCCCGCCGCTCGAATACATCGACGCCTCGAAGATCCGCGTCCCGTTGATGGGCCATTGGGCGACGCGTGATGCGTTCTTCCCGATCGCGCAGGTCGATGCGCTGGAAGAGATGCTGAAGGCGGCCGGCGTCTCGTACGAGTTCTACCGCTACGACGCCGTCCACGCGTTCGCCAATGAGACCCACGGCAACAAACCGGGCCCGTTCAGCCACGACGCCACGGCGGCCGAGATGGCCATGACGCGCACGCTGGCCTTCTTCGAGGCGAACCTCCGCTAGGCGCTCACAACCGTCCGAGCCTGCCACCGTCGACCCGCAGCGACGCGCCCTGCACGAAGCGGGCGTCGTCGGAGGCGAGGTACAGGATGGCCGCGGCGATGTCCTCGGGCCGACCGACGTCGGCCCGATCGACATGCTCCACACCCGAGCGGACGTTCGGGTTGTCCCAGAGCATCGGCGTATCGACGGCGCCTGGGAGGATGGCGTTCACCCGCAACCCGAGCGGCCGTCCCTCGAGCGCCGCCGAACGCGTGAGCGACAGCAGCGCCGCCTTCGCCGCGGCGTAGGGCGCCACCAGCGGCTCCGTCTCGACCGCGTGGATGCTCGAGACGTTCACCACCGCGCCACCCGGCCGCATGCGCAGGAACGCCTGCCGCGTGAAAAAGAACGCGCCGAGCAGGTCGACCCGCAGCACGCGCAGCCAGTCATCGGCCGTGAGGTCGGTCAGCGCACGGAACAGCATCAGTCCCGCGTTGTTCACCACGACGTCGAGCCGGCCGTACCGATCCATCGTGCCGGCTGACACCTGCTCCACCGCCACGTCACTCGACACGTCGCAGGCCGGACACCACGCGTCAGGCGCGCCGTCGGCCCGGAGCCGTCCCTCGAGGTCCTCGCGCGGCGCGAGATCGGCCACCACCACCCGGGCACCTTCCCGCGCGAAGGCGCGCGCGGTCTCGAGGCCGATGCCGCTGGCTCCGCCGGTGACGATGACGACGCGATCCGTGAAGCGCATCGGGCGTGCCTCAGCCGGCTGACGGCCGTCCGCCGTCGGCGGTCGACGGCGCCGACGTCCCGACGTCCTCCGCGGCGTCGGGGGGACGGCGCTGCCATTCGGCCGGGGCGTGGTGCTCGCTGGGCATCACCACGGGCACCTTCAGGCAGAGGCTCTGCGTCGGCAGGACGTCGCGCCAGTCGGCGACGAGCTGGCGATATGCGTGCCCCACCGGCCGCAGCTTCCGGTCGAGGTCGCACAGCCCGAGCGGGTTCACGTGTCCGTTGTGTTCACGCAGGGCCGTGTCCCAGTCGACCTGATCGGTCAGCGAGTACCAGGTGAAGCCGACCACCGGAATGCCGTCGTTGCGCACCCGCAGCACGTTCGCCCACTCCTTCCACAGCCAGTTGACCGCCTCGTCTCCCGCGGGGCCCTCGGCGAAGTTGGTCTCGGTGTGCATCACGGGCAGCCGGTAGCGGTCGTAGTACTGCCAGGTGATCTCGTCGTAGCCGAAGACCTCACCCGAACTCCGGGTCGCCCCGTCCGCGCTCACGCGGTGCTCGTTGGTGACGTAATAGTCGTTCCCCAGGATGCAGTGATGCTTGAGGCTGTGTGTCAGGAAGAAGTGATACTCGGGACGCGTCATCCCGTTGTCCATCACGAACTCGTACATCTCGGAGTCGAGCCGGCGCCCGTAGTTGAGATCGAGCGAGAGGAACCGCTCGGCGTTCCTGACCTCGGCCGGGCCGATTGCCGCGGGATTGTCGGCGTGAAAGTACTCGGATGACTCGCTCTGGATGAAGATGGCGTCGGGCCGCACCTCGAGGATCGCGTGCATCGCCAGCACGTTCGCGCGGACGACATGCTTCAGCGCGGTGACGAAGCCGCGATCCGTCGTGAGCTGCTCGTTCCACCAGCCGTAGCGCGCCGAGAAGAGCGCGCAGATGTACATCTCGTTGACCGGCGTATAGAGCTGTACCCACGGAAATCGGCGGGCAAAGGCGCCCGCGTAGGCGGCGAACAGGTCCGGGAAGTCGGGGTTCTGGAAGTCACCGATCCAGTCAGGCACGCCGAAGTGGCAGAGGTCGGCGATCGGGACGATGTCGCGGCGACGGAGGTCGGCAAAGGTGGGGTCGGCGAAGCTCCAGTCGTAACGGTCAGCCGCGGCGAAGGTGCGGTAGAGCGGCGGCCCGTAGCGCAGGAAGTTGAGCCCGAGTTCCTGCACGAGCTCGAAGTCGCGTCGCCAGTGGGTGTAGTGCCCGCAGGCCTCCAGCTCGTCGATGCGTGTGCGGCCGCCGGCGATGGTGGGGGTACTCCCTTCGATGCCGGTGGCGAACATGAAGGCGGGGGCTCCCATCGGCTCCGTGCCTCCGCAAGCGGGATGCCGGACGCGACTCGGCCGCGTGGTTCCGCCCCGCGGCCCGCGTGGTACCATGCAGCGCCGTTCATGCCATCATCCGTCTCTTTCCCGCTACACGCGCGCGGCCGCCGGTGGTGTACCGGCCTGCTGCTGAGTCTCATCGTCCTGCTGCCCGCCGTTGCGCGGGGGCAGCAGCCCAATGCCGCCCAGGCCGCCGCCGCCGAACGACGATCGGTCGCCGCGATGCGGCTCGGCGCCGGCGAGCAGATCACGCTCGACGGCGCGCTCGACGAACCGGTCTGGCGGAACGCGCAGCCCGCGGCCGACTTCATCCAGGTGGACCCGCAGAACGGACAGCCGGCCACCGAGCAAACCGAGGTGCGGATCGCCTTCGACCGCGACGCCCTCTACATCGGCGTCACCGCATTCGACTCGGAACCCGACAAGTGGCTCGGCTTCCAGCGCCGTCGCGACGAGTTCCTCCAGTCGGACGATCGCTTCATGTGGGTGATCGACACGTTTCTCGACGCCCGCACGGGCTACTTCTTCGAGATGAACCCCTCGGGGCTGATGGCTGACGCGCTGCTCGGGGTCAACGGCCAGAACCGCCAGTGGGACGGCATCTGGAATGCCCGGGCCCTGCACACCAACTTCGGCTGGACGCTCGAGATCCAGATCCCGTTCCGGACCCTCAACTTCGATCCCGAGACCGACACCTGGGGGATCAACTTCCAGCGCACCGTCCGCCGGAAGAACGAGGACAGCCTCTGGACAGGATGGGGGCGGAACCAGTCGCTGCAGCGGTTGACGAATGCCGGCCGGGTCACCGGCATCAGCAATGTGTCGCAGGGACACGGGCTCGACATCAAGCTGTACGGCCTGGCGACCGGGCAGGCCACCCCGGCCACGGGCCAGCCCGCGATGAAGGCGGACGCATCGGCCGGGCTCGACGTCTTCTACAACCCGACGCCACTCCTGCGCACGGTGCTGACGATCAACACCGACTTCGCCCAGACCGAGGTCGATCAGCGGCAGGTGAACCTCACGCGGTTCTCCCTCTTCTTTCCCGAGAAGCGCGACTTCTTTCTCGACGGCGCGACCTTCTTCGACTTCGGCAGCCCGACCACGGGCGACCTGCTGGTGAATCCCTTCTTCAGCCGGCAGGTTGGGCTCGGGGCGGACGCCGTGACCGGCGGCATCCGTCCACAGACCATCAATTTCGGGACGAAGCTCACCGGCCAGGTCGGCGGACAGGACGTCGGGCTGCTCCACGTGCAGACCGGCGAGGACACGGGGCTCATCGGCGAGGAGTTCACCGTCGCCCGCGTGAAGCGCCGGCTCCTGCGGCAGTCGTACGTCGGGGCGATGTACACCCGGCGCGACGGCCGTGGCGATGCCCGGGAGGCTCGAAACACGATCGGACTCGACGCCCGCTTCGCCACCAACCGCTTCCGCGGCTCGCAGAACCTCGCGTTCACGGGTTGGGCGATCCGGGCACCGCAGGCCGGCATCTCGACTGGCGGCTCGTCGTTCGGCGCGACGCTCGACTACCCCAACGACCGCTGGACGGCCAAGCTCGACGCGCGCAGCGTGGGCGAACACTTCGACCCGGCCATCGGATTCGTGACGCGGCGGAATTATCGCCGCTACACGCCGACGCTGACCTTCGCGCCCCGCCCGCGAAACAGCCGCGTCATCCGGCAGTACACCTATACGGTCACCGGTGACGTGCAGACTGACCTGTCGAACGACACGATCGTCCGCAGCCTCGACGTGCAGCCGTTCGGCATCACCATGCAGTCGCAGGACAGCGTCAGCGTGCTGGTCTCGACCCGGCACGAGCGCCTCGACCAGCCATTCGTCATCCGGCGCGGTCCGGGGTTGCGGCCCATCAGCCTGCCCATCGGGGCTGAGTATGACTTCACCCGTGTGCGCGGCACCTGGCAGACGGCCAACCGGCGCACCATCGCGTTCGGGGGACGCGTCGAGAACGGCTCCTTCTATTCGGGAAACCGGCTCGAGACAGTGGCCAACCTGACGCTCAGGATCCGTCCGGGCTACATCGTCTACCTGACCAGTGAGTGGAACCGGATTCGACTCGCGGAGGGTAGCCTCAACACGCGCCTGTATCGCGTGGTCGCCGAGACGCAGTTCACTCCGTTCATGGCGCTCGTGAACAACGTGCAGTACGACACGGTCAGCGGCGTCGCCGGCTGGCAGTCACGCTTCCGCTGGATCGCGCGTCCGGGAAACGATATTTATGTCGTCTACACCCACAACTGGCTCGACACGCCAGGGCTCGACCGCTTCGTGACCCAGGACAAGCGGATCGCGACGAAGCTGCTCTACACGTATCGATTCTGAGGACGTCCTCAAGGCCAATTTCGTGCCTCTGGGAGAGGCGCCTTGTCAAGGAATTGCCACAATGTGAGCACATGCCACTCACATTGTGACGGAGTGGATCGCCTTGGCCGGTGACCCGGTATGCTGGTATCAGCGTTAGCCGACACCCTCATACCAGTGTCGCCTTCTCGCCAAGGTCTCAGCCGGCGGCTCGCCCGCCGCCGGCTGCTGACCACCTCTCACCTGCCCCATCAGGGGCGTCACCTTCTTCAGTGAACCGTCTGCGGCTCGGCGCGATGCGCCTGCATGACGCGCGCGATCCTCGCGGTCAGGTCCGCTTCCGCGACCTCGAACGGACCGGCGACAACGGCACCAACCGTCATTTCGATCGCGATCACCACCCCGCCCGACTCGAAGGGACTCACGATCCAGCTGAATCCCCGCAGTGCGATCGGTCGCTCGGACGCCGACCCGGGCGCGCTCGCCCGATCGAGTGCACGCAACATCGCCTCGAGCACGGCGGTCACGTCCGCGTCGGTCCACGCCCGCGCCTCGCGCTCGACGGGCGCAATCTCGAGTGTCGTCGCGTCGTTCTCTCCGCGCACCCAGACATCCACCGGAATCACCATCCGTCGATCCTAATCGGAAACAGGCGGCCTCTTCACGTCAGCTGCGCGGCGAGGCCATCGGCCGAGGTCGCGGGCGCGAGGCAGGTGAACGCCCGGCAGACGTA
>CANIAI010000070.1 GCA_947465275.1 Acidobacteriota bacterium
CCGCGGAGCCGCTCCACGTCCTTGCTGGCCCGTGTCGCGTTCGCCTCGGCCTCGCGCACCCTCGCCTGGGCCGTGGCCAGCCGCGCCTTCGCAACCGCGACGCCGTGCGTCGCCTCTTCCGAGGAGGCCTGCGCCTGCTGCACGCCGCCCTGCGCCGTCGAGATGCCGCTCGCGGTGGTGGTCGTGGTGATGGGCACCGAAGCCTGCGCGGCCTGCGCCGCGGCGACGGCGTCGGCCAGTTCCGCCTGTGCCTTCGCGAGCGCGATCTCGTAGTCGCGCGGGTCGAGCGACACGAGCACCGCGCCCGCCTCGACCTGCTGGTTGTCGGTCACCGGCACGTCGGCGACCGTACCGCCCACGCGGGCGGCAATCGGGACGATGTGGGCGTCCACCTGCGCGTCGTCGGTCGACTCGCGCCCGGCCGTGGCAAACAGGTACGCGCCGGTGGCCAGCACGGCGACGAGCACGACGCCAATCACGATCTTGATTCGGGTATGCATTGCGACGGAGCCTCTCGGAAATCCTGCGGTGCGCGCTACGGCGCGCCGGTGGTCAGGTAGCGCTCGACGGCCTGCTCGGCCGTGCCGAGCGATCGCGCCAGCACCGCCTTCGACACGTTGAACAGGTAGAGCGCGCTGATGTACTGCTCGCTCGCGAGCGCCACGGCCTCCTGTGCCTGGACGACCTCGACGTTCGCGGCCACGCCGGCGGCGAAGCGGTCGCGCGACTGCTGCAGCTGCTGCTGCGCGAGTTCGCGGCCACGGGTGGCGACCTGCAGTTGCTCGCTGGTCGTCTGCAGGTCGAGGAACGCGGTGCGGATGTCGTAGTAGACCTCGGCCTTCAGGTCCTCGGCCTCGGCGCGCCGGCTGCGCAGGTCGGCTTCGGTCTCGATCAGCCGCCCCTGCAGCCGTCCCCCCTGGAACACCGGCACCTGCACCGCGCCGCTCACCGTGAAGGTCGGACGCGCCGTGCCGGCGGTCAGGCCGATGGCGCCGTAGTCGGCGTTCAGCCGCACGGACGGCAGCGCCTCGGCGCGCGCCGCCGAGTGCCGCGCCTCGGCCGCCTGCACCCGCTCGAGCGCGGCGAGATAGTCGGGCCGCTCCCGGTAGGCGCGGTCGAGCGCCTCCTGCATCGTCATCTGCACCGGCGGGATGAACGGGATGTCCTGGCTGAGCAGGAACTCCTGCCCGATCGGCAACCCGATCACCCGCGCGAGCGCCAGCTTCGACTTCTCGAAGTCGCCGGACGCCGTGGTGACCCGCTGCCGTTCGGTCGCCAGGCGTACTTCCTGCCGCACGACGTCGATGCCGGCGATGATGCCGCCCTGTCGCAGCGACTGCGCCTGGTTGAAGAGCGCCTGCGCGGTGTCGAGCTGGGCCCGCGCCGACTGCAGCCGCGCGTCGGCGGCGATCGTCTGCAGGTAGAGGTTCGCCGAGACGAGCACGACGAGGTCGCGCGCGCTCCGGTACTCGTGGCGCGCCGCGGCCAGAGCGTGGTCCTCGGCGCGGACGTCGCGCATCGCGCGGAGGTCGAGCACCGACTGGCTCAGGAACAGCCGCGCGTCGAAGACGTTGAACGGCCCGACCATTGTCGGGAAGCCGCTGTTGCGGATCGGAAAGCCGAAGGCCTCGAGGTTGCGCGTCTGCCGTGACTCGCCGATGCTCGCGTTCAGGTTCGGGAGCAGGTCGGAGAGCGCGCGCCACCGCGCGCCGCGGGCCCGCTCCATCCCGTCACTGGCGGTAAGCACGCCGAGGTTGTGGTCGAGCGCACGGTGGATGACATCGGCCACGCTCAGCCGGAGCGGTTCCGGCGAGAGGGTCCCCTCGGGAACGCCGCCGCGGAAGGGGCTTCCGGCCGGGGGGCCGGGCACGGCGGGTGCCTGCGCGAAGGCCGGCGCCGAGCCGCCCAGGAGGGCGAGCAGGACGAGCACACGAGCGGAGACAGTCGGTTTCAGGGCAGATTTCACGGCGCGGGAGGCCTCTCTCTGCGAACGGGACGTGCACGCGTGCGGGCGGGTCTTGCGGGTCCGCGGGCGGTGCCGGTGTGACCGGCGCAGGGCCGGCTTCTCCTATTGTGCCCCGTGGCGCGCGATTTTTCAGCGGTGGCGCCGCGGTGAGACGGCGCCGAGACGGCTGAGGCCGGCCGCAGAGCCGGCGGTCCGAACGGGGCGGGTCGGGTTGCGGGCGTGCGCACGGCTCCGGCGTCTGGACGACCCCGAAGCCGGCACGAGGGGGAGGACTCTAGGTCAGCGCCGCCGTGACCGCGGGCAACGACGCGGCGGCGCCGGCGACCAGCGCGCCCGGCACCACGGGTACGTCGGGGCCCGCCGGCAGGACGGCCTCCGCCAGGATCTGCCGCAGCCGGGCGGCGTCCACCGACTCGACGTCGAGCAGTTCGAGCGCCAGCGCCTTGACCGCGTGCCGCTGCTCCTCGATCACGCGTCGCGCGGTCTCGTAACCCTGCATGACCAGCGCGCGGATCTCGTCATCGACGCGACGGGCGGTCTCCTCGCTGAACCCGGCGGCCGGGCGCTCGGTGTCCCAGGCGCCCGAGGGACGGCGGAAGTGGAGCGGGCCGAGCGGTGACATGCCGAGCTCGCACACCATCTTGCGGGCGAGCTCCGTGGCCCGTTCGATGTCATTGGAGGCGCCGCTCGTCATCTGCCGCAGGAAGAGTTCCTCGGCGACGCGACCGCCCATCAGGATCGCGATCTGCGCCTCGATGTACGGCTTCGAGTGGGTGTACCGATCGGCCTCGGGCAGCTGCATCGTGACGCCGAGCGCGCGACCGCGCGGGATGATCGTCACCTTGTGCAGCGGGTCGGCGTCCGGCAGCATCGCCGCGACCAGCGCATGACCCGATTCGTGATACGCGCAGGTCACCCGCTCCTGCTCGCTCATCGCCACCGACTTCCGCTCGACCCCCATCAGCACCTTGTCGCGCGCCGAGTCGAAGTCGGCGTCCGAGACGGCGTGGCGCCCCTGCCGCGCGGCGGTGAGGGCCGCCTCGTTCACCAGGTTGGCGAGTTCGGCGCCCGAGAACCCGGGCGTGCCGCGCGCAATCGAGCGCAGGTCGACGCCGGGGACGAGCGCGACGCGGCGCGCGTGCACCCGCAGGATCTGCTCGCGCCCCTTCAGGTCGGGGTTCCCCACCGTCACCTGCCGGTCGAAGCGGCCGGGGCGCAGCAGCGCCGGGTCGAGGATGTCCTGCCGGTTGGTCGCGGCGACGATGATGATGTTCTCGGTGGGAGTGAAGCCGTCCATCTCGACGAGCAGCTGGTTCAGCGTCTGCTCACGCTCTTCGTGGCTGAGCGAGTTCCCGCCGCGGTTGCGGCCGACGGCGTCGAGCTCGTCGATGAAGATGATGCAGGCCGGGTGACGGCGCGCTTCCTTGAAGAGGCGGCGCACGCGCGAGGCGCCGACGCCGGCGTACATCTCGACGAAGTCGGATCCGCTCGTCGAGATGAAGGGCACCCCGGCCTCACCGGCCATGGAGCGCGCCAGCAGCGTCTTGCCCGTGCCCGGCGGGCCGACGAGGAGGATGCCGCGCGGGATGCGGCCGCCGATCGACGCGAAGCGGGCGGGGTCGCGAAGAAAGTCGACGATCTCGCGCACCTCGTCCTTGGCCTCGTCCACCCCGGCCACGTCGGCAAAGGTGACCGTCACCTGCTGCGGGTCGATCGTCCGCGCCTTCTCGAGCGTCGGCACCCGTCCCGTGACCATCCGGAAGAGTGCGATCCCGGTGAAGCCGAGGAAGACGAGTGCGAGCCCGATCGCGCCGTAGCTGCCGGCGTGTGACCCGCCGGCGCGGCTCACGTTGACCCTGACCCCCTGGGCGCTCAGCTGTGCCAGGAAGGTCGGGTTCGTGGCGACGTAGCCCGTCGGCGCGCCCGACTCGAGCCGGCGGCCGTCGCGCAGCTCGACCCGCAGGAGGTCACCGTCGACCGTCACCTGGCGCAGGTGTCCGTCGTGCAGGTGCGCAAGCACGTCCGAGAAGGCGACCGCCGTCCACTCGGGTTCACGTGCCCGCCACGCCAGCCATCCGGCGGCAAGCACGACCAGCGTAAGCACGGTGGCGGCGATGACAACGACACGGGTACGCGGCAGCTTGCCTCCCAGCACGGGGCACTCCTCGGATCGGCGTGGAAGAGACGGCACGCCCGGCATCCAGGGTGCAGTCGACTCGAATGGGTGTGGAGGTGCGCGGCGACAGGACGTTCCAGTTGCGCGCCTGACCATGTTATCGGACGGACCCGTGACTGTAAACAGCACATGCGAGAAGACTTACTCAGCTCTTCCGTATCAGCTCCGGATCGGCTGCTCGGGCTGGCAGTACCGTCACTGGCGCGGTGAGATCTACCCCGCCGAGCTCGCCATGTCGAGCTGGTTCGCACACTATGCGACGCGCTTCGACACGGTCGAGATCAACTACAGCTTCTACCGGCTGCCCTCGCTCGAGACGTTCACCGCCTGGCGCGCCCAGGCCCCGCCGGGGTTCCTCTACGCCGTGAAGGCGAGCCGTTTCCTGACGCACATGAAGAAGCTGAAGGACCCGGACGACCCGCTGCGCCGCTTCTTCGAACCGGCGGCGGCCCTGGGCCCGACGCTCGGACCAGTGCTGTTCCAACTACCGCCGCGGTTCGGCCTGGACCTCGACCGGCTCGACACGTTCCTCGAGGCGCTCGCGCGGGTCACCGGAGAACTGGCCCCGGGCGTCAGGGCCGCAATCGAATTCAGGGACCCGTCCTGGTACGACGCGCGCGTGTCGGCACGACTCGAGGCATACGGGGTCTCGCTGTGCCTCCACGACATGCCGGGGTCGGCGACCGGGCGCGAGCTCGTGGGGCCGTTCGCCTACGTCCGCTTCCATGGCGGCGCCTCGCGCTACGGTGGCCGCTACGATGACGCCCGGCTGGACGGCTGGGCCGACTGGCTCGCCGAACGCCTCGCCAACGGCGTGCCGGTCTTCGCCTACTTCAACAACGACATCGGCGGGCACGCACCGCGCGACGCGGAGCGGCTGCGGATGCGTGTGCGGGAGCGCATGGGGCGACGGAGAGGCGGGACGACGGCCTGGGCCCTGGCCCAAGCCAGGTGAGCGGCGCTAGGGGCGCGCCATCGCGCGGTAGTCGGCCGCGATCGGGAACCGGCGGCCGACACCGAACGCCTTCGACGACAGCTTGATGCCGGGCGCCGCCTGGCGACGCTTGTACTCGCTCGTGTCGATCTTCCGGATCACGTCGCGCACCACCGCCGCGTCGATCCCGAGCGCCGCGATCGCATCCGCGCCGAGGTTCCGCTCGACGTAGGCCTCAATCACGCGGTCGAGCAGGTCGTAGGGCGGCAGCGAATCCTGGTCGGTCTGGTCTGGACGCAGTTCGGCGCTCGGCGCCTTCGTCAGCGTCGACTCGGGGATGATCGCGCGCGTGCGGTTCACGTAGCGCGCAAGCCGGTAGACCAGCGTCTTCGGCACGTCGCTGATCACCGCGAGCCCGCCGCTCATGTCACCGTAGAGCGTGCAGTAGCCGACGGCGAGCTCCGACTTGTTGCCGGTCGTCAGCAGCAGGTGCCCGAACTTGTTCGAGAGCGCCATCAGCACGCCGCCACGCACGCGGGCCTGGATGTTCTGCTCCGTCACGTCTTCGGCGCGCCCGGCGAAGGCCGGCTGCAGCAGGTCGAGATACGCCTGGAACACCCCGTCGATCGGGATGACCTGGTGCGGCACCCCGAGGGCCGCCGCGAGCGCCGCCGCGTCGTCGAGGCTGTGCTGTGACGAATAGCGGGCCGGCAGCGCCACCGTGTGGACGTTGGCCGCGCCCAGCGCGTCGACCGCCAGGCAGGCGGTGAGCGCCGAGTCGATGCCGCCCGACAGCCCGAGCACCACGGACGGGAACCCGCACTTGCGCACGTAGTCGCGCAGGCCGAGCACGAGCGCCCCGTATGCCTGCTCTTCCTGCACCTCGGCGCAGCGGCGCAGGACGGGCTCGCCGGCAGGAGCCGTGTCGCGGGACGGCAGGTCGTACACGACGAAGTCGTCCTCGAACTCGGCCATGCGGACGACCTCGTGGCCGTCGGGCGCGATCACGATCGAGTGGCCGTCGAACACGAGCTCGTCGTTGCCACCGACCTGGTTCAGGTAGACGAACGGGACGTGATGATCGACCGCCGCCTGGCGGATCAGGCGGCGGCGCAGGTCGGCCTTGCGGAACTCGAACGGACTCGCCGAGACGTTGATCATCAGGTCGGCGCCCGCAGCGGCGAGTTCAGAGACCGGGTCGCGGTGATAGAGCCGCTTCGGCCAGAACGACGGATCGTTCCAGAGGTCCTCGCAGATCGTCACCCCCAGCGTCCGCCCGTGCAGCACCATCGGCGCCACCGTCGTGCCCGGCTCGAAGTAGCGGTCCTCGTCGAAGACGTCGTAGGTCGGCAGCAGCAGCTTGTGGTGCCGGGCGGTGACGCGACCGCCGGAGCAGAGCGCGACCGAGTTGTAGAGCGACTTTCCCGCGGGGTTGGGATTACGGTCCACGAATCCGATCAGGATGGCGAGGCGATCGGTCGAGAGGGCCGCGACGCGATCGAGCAGCTGCAGGTTCAGGTCGATGAAGCGCGGATACGTCAGCAGATCGCGCGGCGGATACCCGGTGGTCGCGAGTTCGGAGAAGACGACGAGGTCAGCCGACGCCGCGGCGGCACGGGCCACTGCGTCGGAGATCTTCGTGAAGTTGTCGTCGAAGGCGCCGACCGTGAGGTTCAACTGCGCGAGGGCGATCCGCACGAGCCTATGATCCGTCGTCGCGTACCAAAGGTCAAAATCACTGCTGCGTGTCGGCCGGCAGGGCGTCGAGTCCGACGGCCGCATGCGAGCGGCGCGGGTCGGCGCCTCCCTCGACGCGTCCGGCGCCCACGTCGATGAGCACGCCCGACGCATAGCCGTAGCGCAGCTCGCCCTTGCGTCCGATCTTCTGGAAGCGGTGTCCGCGTGCAGTCAGCGCCTGCAGCAGCGCGCGGGGGAAGCGGTCCTCGATCGCGATGCGGGCGGCGCCGGCCCGGTCGGCCGGGTCGCGTTCCACCAGGAAGCGCGGCGCCTCGATGGCCTGCTGCATCGAGAGGCCGCCATCCACCAGCCCCGTGATGATCGAATAGCCCGCCGCCGGAATCCAGGTGTTGCCGGCGACCCCGATCGCGAAGCGGGGCACGAGGCGTCCGTCGACCTCGCGGAACCCGAGCGTCGGTACCGAGGCGGTGTTCGACCGCGCACGGGCCGCCCGTCCGCCGTCGCGTCCGTCGTCAGCCGGCGCGCGGCTGGCGCGCAGGTGGTTGTTGTAGAGGAAGCCGAGCCCCGGCGACACGTAGAACGATCCCCCCCAGCTGCTGAGCGTCTGCGTCACCGAAATCATGTTGCCCTCCGCGTCCGCGATGGTGAACGCGCTCGTGCCGGTGCCGATCCGCTCCGACGCCGCCGCCGGCGTGTCTTCGGCGTCGGCCGCGTACGGTGTCGCGTTGAGCGGGCTGATACGGCGGAACAGCGTCGTCGCATGTTCGGGACGCAGGTGGCGCCCGACGTCTGGCGGCTGCCCGTCGGGACCCGGCCGGCGCAGTTCGTCACGCACCTTCCACGACTCGACCAGGTAGTGCCAGTAGTCGGCATCGGTCGCGACGGTCGCCCCCTGACGGGGCCGGTAATGCGCCAGCACCTGCAGCGCCTCGAGCATCGAGACGCCCGCCGAGACCGGCGGTCCGCCCGTGAAGAGCGTGTGCCCGCGATAGTGGGCGACGACCGGTTCCCGCTCGACCGCGCGATAGCCGGCGAGATCGTCGCGCTGCAGCACGCCGCCGTGCGACGCGACATCCGCCACGATGCGCCGGGCGATCGCCCCGCGATAGAAGGTGTCGGCCCCGTCGCGCGCGATGGCGCGGAGCGTGGAGCCGAGTTCGCGGTTCACGAAGCGGTCGCCGGCGGCCGGCACGTGTCCGCCCGGCAGGTAGATGCGGGCCGCGCCCGGGGAGCGCGCGAGCAGGTGGCGCCCTTCCGCGAGCGTGGACGGCAGCGTCTCGTCGAGCACGAAGCCCGTCTCGGCGTAGCGGATGGCCGGGTCCACCAGGTCGGCCCAGCGCACCCGCCCGCTGCCGAAGCGGCGGTGCAGGTGGTCGAGCCCGGCGACCAGGCCGGGAACGTTCATGGCCGCCGGCCCGTCGGGCACGATGCGTCCGTCACGGAGGATCCGGCGGTTCTCGAGGGTCGCGGCCATCGGCACCTGGTCCTTGAACTCGACCACCCGCGGCCGCTCCATGCCGCGCAGCCAGAGCACCGCCTGGCCGTCGCCGCCGATGCCCGACGCGTCGGGCTCGACGACGCCGAGGACGAACGACACGGCGATGGCGGCGTCGACGACGTTGCCGCCGCGCTCCAGCACCAGGCGACCGGCTTCCGAGGCGAGCGGGTGGGCCGACACCACCACCGCACGGCTCGCCGCGACCGGCGCGTGCACGAGCGGCTGGTGCGCGACCATCTCGTCGACCACCCGCTCGAATCCGGCCGCGTCGGGCGCTGCCGCCGCGCGCGCGCGGTATTCGCCGCGCAGCGTCTCCCACGCATCGCGGTCGGTGCCACCCCGGTAGTAGAGGCCGCGGAGCGTCTCCCAGACGCGATCGAAGGCGCCGGCCCAGCTCGCGCCGGCGGCCATGTCCGCCGGCTCGGGTGCGAGGCGTCGCACGTCGTTGCCGCGCGACGGCACCGGCACGAGCCAGAACTGGTCGCCACTCCCGTCGAACAGGGCGGGACGTCCGACGCGGTCGCGCGACGGGTTGCCGTTGTAGAGCGGCTCCGGCTCCGGCAGTTCGCCGATCGCGAGCGTGCGCCCGTCCGGCGCCCAGGCCGCCACGCCGGCGCGTCGCGACAACAGCGTGGGCTGGGACGGCAGCAGCGAGTCGGTCACC
>CANIAI010000071.1 GCA_947465275.1 Acidobacteriota bacterium
CCGCGGAGTTCGCGGCGCGGAACGACGAGCGGAAGGCGCGGGGCGACCAGAAGCAGCTCGGGCAGGGGAGCTTCGACGACGAGATCCTGGCGCGCGTGCGGCGGACGCTTGGCCGCGACGACCTGCACGTCTGTCACCCGTCCACCATGTTCCGCCTGCTCCGGCAGTTCTGGCTCGGCAACGAGTCGCTGCAGCACGTGCTGGAGCACACCCGGTTCGTGCCGCTGACCGGTGACACCGGCCTCGACCTTCCCGGGTTACCCGCGCGGTTCGCGGCGGTCAAGTTCTACTCGGGCCACTCGCTGCCCGACACGCCTGAGACGCGCGAGCGGCTGCGCCAGCTCCTGCTGAGGCTGGCCGACGAGATGCCGCTGGTCGTCCTGAACACGGCGCTCACACTCGACGAGCACCAGGACTACCTGTTCAGCGGCATCCCCGGGGTGACGACCCTCGATCGCTGGATGACGCCGCAGAACAACCTGGCCGTGCAGACCGAGGTGATCCGGAGGGCCGAGCGGTTCGTCGGCACCTGCGGCAGCCTCGCATGGCTGGCGCCGATGCTCGGCACGCCCACCACCGCGGTCTATTCGGACGCCGCCTTCCTCACCCCTCACCTCTACGCCGCCCCCCACCTCTACGCCGGCATGACCGCCGCCCCGTTCATGCCTGTCGACCTGCGCGCCGTCTCGGCAGTGGCGGGTTCTCTCCCCGCCCCCGTCGGGCGTCCCTGACCCTCAGCGCGCAGGCGCGCGGCCGGCCCCGACCCGCGCGGTCCAGGGGGTTGCGGTCGAACCCTCCAGGTGGCAGACTTCCCCGTCGGGCCACAGTAGACAGTAGAATGGAACGCCTGCCCCACCGGCTCGGCAGGGGCATTCCTACGTCCTGTTCACGGCACCGCTGGAGTCTGGCTCGGAATGATTGATTGCATCGCGGGGTACCACCTCAACCCGTGGACCTGCGGCATCGCGAAGTTCAACACGATTCTGGCGCGTTACCTGACCCTGCCGGTCGTCGGGATCGGCTCGCCCGAGCTTGACGGCTTTCGCCGCCCGCTGCTGTCGCTCAAGATGTCGGAGTTCACCGCCGACGACGCCGACGCGCTCGCCGCTTGGGTTGCGGGCCACGAACGGGGCTTCGAGCTCTTCCTGCACGCGTACGACGGGACCCCGATCGAGCAGCGGCTCCTCGCGGCCGCCGACCGGGTGTACTGCGGCAACCAGGAACTCTCGCATCAGCTCGCGCCGGCCCGCCCCGACATCGTCGAACTGTTCTGCCCGGGCACCCTGCTGAATCCGCAGCGATTCCAGAAGGCCGAACTGTCGGTCTTCACCTTCGGCATGGCGCACAAGATCCGGGTCGAACACTACCGCAAGCTCCGGCAGCTGCTCGACGCGACGGGGCAGTCGTACGCCGTGTACGTCTCGACCGCGCTGCACGAGAACACCAACTTCGACGGCTCGTTCGTCGTCCGGTTCGAGGAACTGCAGGCGATCTTCAACGGGCAGGTCTATTTCATGGGGTACCTGTCCGACACGGCGGTCTTCAACCACCTCGTCGACTGTACCTACCTCGCGGCCTTCTTCGAGAAGGGGCTGCGGGCGAACAACACCACGGTCAACGCCGCGATGGAATGCGGCGCCGCGGTCATCACGAACCTCGACGAGTACTCCCCGGCGGGGCTCGTGCACATGAAGAACGTCATCGACATCAACCGCTGCGATCGCCTGCCCGACCCGGAACAGGCGCTGCGGATCGGCCGTTCGGCCCGCGACATCGCGCACGCGGAGTACGGCTGGGACCAGCTCGTATCGCAGCTGCGCCCGGTGGTCCGGACCTAGGGCGACGCGGGGCCGGCCCGACCGGCCCGTCACAGGTGAGCGCCCACCCGGCACCCGCCGCGCGGGGGGACCGGTGGGCTCAGGAGACGCAATGGCAGGCAGACTCAAGATCGGTGCACACGAAATCGGCGACGACACGCCGTGCTACGTGATCGCCGAAATCGGCCACAACCACCAGGGCAGCGTCGAGAAGGCACGCGAGCTCTTCAAGGAAGCCAAGCTCGCCGGCGCCCACGCGGTGAAGCTGCAGAAGCGCGACAATCGCGGCCTCTACACCCGGGCGGCGTACAACAAGTCGTACGACAACGAGAACAGCTTCGGCGCGACCTACGGAGAGCACCGCGAGTTCCTGGAGTTCGGGCTCGACGAGTATCGCGAGCTGCAGGCGTACGCGAAGGAGCTGGGCGTCGACTTCTTCTCGACGGCGTTCGACCTCGCCAGCGCCGAGTTCCTCGAGTCGCTCGACGTGCCGGCCTACAAGATCGCCTCGGGCGACCTGAAGAGCACGCCGCTGCTCGAGCACGTGGCGCGGTTCGGCAAGCCGATGATCGTGTCGACCGGCGGCGCCACGCTGGAAGACGTGCAGCGTGCCTACGACACCATCCTCCCGATCAATCCGCAGCTCGCGATCCTGCAGTGCACCGCCGGCTACCCGGCGGCCTTCGAGGAGCTCGACCTGCGCGTGATCAGCACCTACCGTGAGCACTTCCCGAAGGCCGTGATCGGCTTCTCGAGCCACGACAACGGGATCGCGATGCCGGTCGCCGCCTACATGCTCGGTGCGCGCATCGTCGAGAAGCACTTCACGCTCAACCGCGCGTCGAAGGGCACCGACCATGCGTTCTCGCTCGAGCCCGTCGGCATGCGCAAGCTGGTGCGCGACCTCGAGCGCACCTACCGCGCGATGGGCGATGGCGTGAAGAAGATCTACGACAGCGAGCGCGCGCCCATCGTCAAGATGGGCAAGAGCCTCGTCGTGGCGCGGAGCCTCCCGAGCGGGCACGTCATCGCCGAGCAGGACATCGTGATGAAGTCGCCGGGCGGCGGCATTCCGCCGTACGACCTCGCCAAGGTGCTCGGGCGCGTGACGCTGAAGGCGCTGCACGAGGACGACTTCCTCTCGTTCGACGTGCTGGGCAAGCCCAGCGCCGAACTCGCCCGCTCGTGAGCGAGCTCTTCAGCCTCTCCGGCCGCGTGGCGGTCGTGACGGGGGCGTGCGGAAAGCTGGGACCGATCTGGGTCGAGTCGCTGGCGGATGCCGGCGCCCGTGTCGCGGCCCTCGACCTGCCGGGGGCACGGCCCTCGCCGGTCTACGAGGCGGTCGCCGCCCGCCTGGGCGACCGCGTGATGCGCATCGACTGCGACGTCACCAGTCGCGCCTCGATCGAGCAGGCGGCGGCGACCGTCGCCGGCACGCTCGGCGTCGCGTCGGTGCTCGTCAACAACGCCGGCATCGACCAGCCGCCCGACAGCCCCGGCGGACGCCATCAGATCGCCACGCTGCCGGTCGATGACTTCCGTCGGATGGTCGAGGTGAACCTGATCGGCACCTTCCAGGTGACGCAGGTGTTCGGCGACCAGATGTCGGGGCACGGCGGCGGCTCGATCATCAATATCGGATCGCTCTACGCCTCGGTCTCGCCCGACGCGCACTTCTACGATCACCTGGCTGGCAACGCCCCCTTCATCAAGGCGCCGGCCTACGGCGCGTCGAAGGCGGGGGTGGTCAACATGTCGAAGTTCTTTGCCACGCACTGGGCCTCCGCCGGCATCCGGGTGAACACGCTCTCGCCGGGCGGCGTGCTCGCGGGCCAGGACGAACAGTTCAAGTCGAAGTACACGGCCCGCGTGCCGATGCGCCGCATGGCGGAGCCGGCAGACCTGCGCGGGCCGATCGTGTTCCTCGCGTCGGACGCGTCGCGCTATGTCACCGGGCAGGAGTTGCGCGTCGAGGGCGGCTTCACCGCCTGGTAGTCCTTCGGGGAGCGGCACGGCCCGCACTCCGGCAGATCGAGTCATGAATCCAACCGCACCCTCCCCCGGCCGTCTCGACCTGTCGGCCGTTCCGGCGGCCATCCCGAACCAGATCGGTGGCGTCGCCGCGGCGGCCGGCGATGGTCGTACCTTCCCGAAGCTCGACCCCGCGACGGGAGCCGTGATCTGCCAGGTGGCCCGCTCGTCCGCGGCTGACGTCGACCGTGCCGTCGCGGCGGCGCGCGCCGCCCAGCCGGCATGGGCGGCAACCACCGTCGTACGCCGCGGCGAGATCCTCCGGAACATCGCCTTCCTGCTGCGGGAGCACCGCGAGGCGATCGCGCGTCTCGTGGCGCGCGAGACGGGCAAGTCCCTGAAGGACGCCCTCGGTGAGACCGACGCGGCGATCGAGATGGGCTTCTTCGTCGCGGGCGAGGGACGCCGGTTCTACGGCACGACCACGACGAGCGCGGTGCCGAACAAGACGGCGCTGGTGACGCGGCAGCCGCTCGGCGTCGCGGGGCTGATCATCGCGGCGAATACGCCGATTGCGAACGTCGCCTGGAAGGCGTTTCCGGCGCTGCTCTGCGGCAACGCCGCCATCCTGAAGGCATCGGAAGACACGCCGCTGTCGGCCTGGGCCTTCGGCGAGCTCGCGCGCGAGGCTGGTGTGCCTGAGGGGGTCTACACGACCCTGCACGGACTCGGCGAGGAAGCGGGCGCGCCGCTCGTGGAACACACCGGGGTCGAAGTCATCAGCTTCACCGGCTCGTGCGAGGTGGGGCGCTGGATCGCCGAGACCGCGGGTCGCCGCATGGCGAAGATCTGCCTCGAACTCGGCGGCAAGAACCCGTTCATCGTCTGCGACGACGCCGACCTCGGCAAGGCGGTCACCTGGGCCATCGGCTCCGCGTTCAGCAACGCGGGGCAGCGGTGCGCGGCCGGCAGCCGCCTGATCGTCTTCGACGCGGTCTACGACCGCTTCCGCGAGATGCTCGTCGAGGCGACGGCCCGACTCAAGGTGGGCACCGCCGACACCGACGACTTCGGGCCCGTGATCAACGAGGAGCAGATGCGCAACATGCTCCAGGTGGTGGGGCGGGCGGTCGACGCGGGAGCCCGCGTGCTGACCGGCGGCACCCGCCTGTCGGGCGCCGGCTACGACGGCGGCTTCTTCGTCGCGCCGACGATCCTCGAGGACGTGCGGCCCGCCGATGCGATCTCCCAGACCGAGCTGTTCGGCCCCATCACCATCCTCTACCGCGTGAAGGGGTTCGAGGAGGCGATCGCGCTGGCGAACGACACGCCCTTCGGCCTCACGGCCGCGGTGCACACGCGCGACATCAATCGCGCGATGACGTTCCTCGGCCGTATCCAGTCGGGCGTGGCGGTCGTCAACGGTGGGACGTATGGCAGCGAACCGCACATGCCGTTCGGCGGCCTGCGGCAGTCGGGCAACGGGTGGCGCGAGGCGGGGACGCAGGCGCTCGACGTCTACTCCGACCTGAAGACGATCTACATCAACCACGATCCCGCGCAGGTCTGAGGGCACCCGGACGTGACTGCTCCTTCGGCTGTCGCCTTCATCCCGGCCCGCCAGGGGTCCAAGCGGGTCCCGGGCAAGAACGTCCGCACCATCGGCGGACACCCGATGCTCGCCTACGCCATCGCGTCGGCCCTCGAGAGCGGCGTGTTCGCCGACGTGATCGTGTCGACCGATTCCGAGCCGATCGCCGAGGTGGCGCGCCACTACGGCGCCCAGGTGCCGTTCCTGCGTCCCGCGCCGTTCGCGGGTGATACGTCACCCGACATCGAGTGGCTCGACCACGCGCTCCGCACCCTGGCCGCTTCGGGTCGCACGTGGGACTGCTTCAGCCTGCTGCGCCCGACGAGCCCCTTCCGGACGGCCGCGACCATCCGCCGCGCGTGGACGACCTTCCGCGCGCAGGAGGGCGTCGACTCGCTGCGCGCCATCGAGAAGTGCGCGCAGCATCCGGGCAAGATGTGGGTGGTGCGCGGCGACCGGATGTTCCCGCTGCTGCCGTTCGGGCCGGCGGAACAGCCCTGGCACAGCACGCCGTACCAGGCGCTGCCGTTGGTCTACGTGCAGAACGCGTCGCTCGAAATCGCCTGGACCCGCGTCGTCCTCGAGAAGCGCACCATCGCCGGCGACGTGCTGGTGCCGTTCGTGACCGAGGGCTACGAAGGGTTCGACATCAACGACCCGTACGACTGGATGCTCGCCGAGAAGCTGCTCGCGGAGGGCGTGGCGTCGCTCCCCGATGTGCGGACGCTGCCCTTCACGGCGGCCACGGCCTGATGACCTGTCCGGCCTGCATCGGGCCGACCGGACGTGAACTGACCTGACGACGAGACGAGACCATGGGTGATCTGCAGACAGACCAGGGAGAGGCGCTCGAACTGCGGTTCGTGCCCACGGCGGCATTCGCGGCGGTGCGCGCCGCGGCCGGCACGCCGGCGGCCCGCGCGGCGGCGTTCGCGTCGCTCTGCCGCATCAATGCGCTCTACATGATCGCCGGCGCCTGGTCGGGGCACATCGGCACCTCCTTCAGCTCGCTCGAGATCATGAGCTGGCTGTTCCTCCACGAACTGCGCGACCTCGACAAGGGGCCGAAGGCGTGCGACATCTTCTTCTCGTCGAAGGGGCACGACGCGCCGGCGCTCTACTCGGCGCTGATCGGCTGCGGCCTGCTGCCCGACGAGAAGCTGCACCAGCTCCGCCGGCTGCACGGCCTGCCGGGTCACCCGCACGTCGAGACCCCGTACGTGCAGGCGAACACCGGTTCGCTGGGCATGGGCATCTCGAAGGCGAAGGGGATGGTGCTCGCGAATCGCGCGCTCGGGACGCCGCGGAAGGTGTTCGTCCTGACGGGTGACGGCGAACTCCAGGAAGGGCAGTTCTGGGAGTCACTCGCCACCGCGGTGCACCAGAAGATGGGCGAGCTCGTGGTCATCATCGACCACAACAAGATTCAGTCGGACACGTGGGTGCGCGACGTCAACGACCTGGGCGACCTCGAGGCGAAGCTCGCGGCCTGGGGCTGGCACGTGAGCCGCTGCGACGGGCACGACCTGACGGCGTTCGAGCGGACGCTGCGGGCGCTCGACGGGATCACCGACCAGCCGAAGATCATCATCGCCGACACCGTGAAGGGGAGCGGCGTCTCGTTCATGGAAGGGCCGAACGCGCTCAAGCAGAGCGCGCTGTACCTCTTCCACTCGGGGGCGCCGCCGGAACAGCAGTACCTCGACGGCCTCGCGGAACTGCGCGCCGCCGCCGACCAGCGGCTCGCCGCCATCGGCCTCCCGCCGGCGGCGCTCGACTCGCGCCAGCGCAACCCGCGCCGTGAGCCGCGGTCGACCGACAACCTCGTGGCCGCCTACGGCCGCACCCTCGTCGCGCTCGGCGCCGAGCGGCCAGACCTGCTCGCCCTCGACGCCGACCTGATCAAGGACTGCGGCCTGCTCGACTTCGCGGCCGCCTATCCCGCGCGGTTCGTGGAATGCGGCATCGCGGAGCAGGACATGGTGTCGATGGCGTGCGGCATGGCGCACCAGGGCGCCCTGCCTGTGGTCCATTCGTTCGCCTGCTTCCTGTCGGCGCGCCCGAACGAGCAGATCTACAACCAGTGCAGCGAGTCGACGAAGGTGCTCTACGTCGGCTCCCTGGCGGGGCTGCTCCCGGGTGGACCCGGGCATTCGCACCAGTGCGTGCGCGACATCTCGTCGCTCGCCGCGGTGCCGCACCTGGCGATGGTCGAACCGTCCAGCGAGGCCGAGGTCGAGGCGCTCACGCGCTACCTGGTGCACGACTGGCCTGAGAGCGCCTACCTGCGTCTGGTCTCGGTGAAGTGGCCGATGCCCTTCGCGTACGGTGGCGGCGCGATCGCCCCCGGCACCGGATGGGTGGTGCGCGAAGGCACCGACGTGGTGGTCTTTGCCTACGGACCCTGGCCGCTGGCCAATGCCTGGGACGCGGCTGAGCAGCTCGCCGCCGAGGGGCTCAGCGTCCGGCTGGTGAACCTGCCGTGGCTGAACCGCATCGACCACGCCTGGCTGCGCGGCGTCGTCGGCAGCTGCCGGTCCGTGGTCACGATCGACAATCACTACCTGCAGGGCGGGCAGGGCGAGATGATCGCCGCCGCCGTGGCGGCGCTCGGACTCGACCCCGCCGTCCGTGTGACGCAGGTGGGTGTCGCCGAGCTGCCCGAGTGCGGCACGAACGACGAGGTGCTCGCCTATCACGGACTCGATGTCCCCGGACTCGTGCGTCAGCTGCGCACGGCCGTCCCGCAGGTGGCCTGAGCCGATGGTCGTCCTGTTCTGGGATATCGACGGCACGCTGCTGACCACCGGCAAGGCCGGCGTGCCCGCGTGGGAGGCGTCGGTCCTCGAGGTGACGGGCCGCGAGTTCCAGCTCTCGTCGATCCGGGTACCCGGCCTCACCGACTATCAGATCGCCGTCCGCACGTTCGAGATGCTCGGCCTCGAGCCCGAGCCGGCGCAGCTCGAGCGCCTGGTGCGCGGCTACGAGAGGCGCCTGCCGTCCGCGCTGCCGTCGAAGGCAGGGCACGTGTTCCCGAACGTACGCGACATCCTCGAGCACACGCGGACGCGTGACGACGTCCGCTCGTACCTGCTCACCGGCAACACCCGCGGGGGCGCGCGCGCGAAGCTCACGCACTACGACCTGTTCCACCTGTTCCCGGACGGCGCCTTCGCCGAGGACACGCGTGAACGGAGCACCATTGCCGAGCGAGGCCTCGAGCTCGCACGGCGCGCCGGCCCCATCGACGAGGATGCGCTCTTCGTCATCGGCGACACGCCGCATGACATCCACTGCGCCAACGCGATCGGCGCGCGGACCATCGCCGTGGCCACCGGCGGGTACACGCTCGACGAGCTCGCGGCGCACGCGCCGTGGCGTGTGGTGCCGCAGCTGCCGCCCGTCGACGAGTTCATGCGCCTGGTCTCGTCCGCTGCCCAGGCCCCCGCCGGTCAGGCATGAGGCACGGCATCCGGCGGCTGCCGGCGCTCTGGCGCGCGACGCGGCTCGCGCGGCGCTGGTATTACGCCCGGTACGACGCCTATCCCGACTGGCGC
>CANIAI010000072.1 GCA_947465275.1 Acidobacteriota bacterium
CGCTGAACCTGAAGGGCATCCCGATGCTCTACTTCAGCGCCGAGAACTCGGGGCGCCGGAACGGTCCTGAGATCGTCGAGGCGCTGAAGCGGTCCGGCGCCAGCGCCGAGCACGTGTTCCTGCAGGAACGCGGCATGCGCGGCAACGGCCACCTGGCGATGCTCGAGAACAACCGCAAGCAGGTGTTCGACTTCTTCGAGGGGTGGCTCAACCGCACCCTGGCGTGATGCCGGCGGACGGCGTGCCCTGAGACAGCGAGAGGGAGCCAGGCCTGGTGGCCGGGCTCCCTCTTCGTCTTTCCAGCGGACGGGCGGGGCTCAGGGGCGCTCGCCTGCCCACGCGCGGCGGAGCAGTGTTCGCAGCGCGTCGCGGTCGAGCGGCCGCGGGTTCGCGTACTGGTTCTGCAGGGCCAGATCGAGCGCCCGTTCGATGCCGTCCTCGGGCATGCCGATGTCCTTCAGCGCCCGCGGGGCGCCGATGGTTCCCACCAGGTCGTAGATGCCACCCGCGGCGTCGGTGGCGCCGAGCGCGCCGGCGATGCGACGCATGGCCTCTGGCGCCGCCTCACGGTTGTACGCCGTCGCGTGCGGCAGGACGATCGTGTGCGTCTCTGCGTGCGGCAGGTTGAAGGTGCCGCCGAGCGTATGGCAGAGCTTGTGATGGATGCTCATCGCCACCGCGCCCAGCACGGTCCCACCGAGCCACGCTCCGTACTGCGCGTCGGAGCGCGCCGTGCGATCGGACGGATCCTTCACGATGGCGGGCAGCGCCCGCGCCAGCGCCCGGATGCCTTCCTCGGCGAGCAGCGACACGATCGGGTTGGCATCGGGGGCGTACAGCGCCTCGACGCAGTGCGCCATCGCGTTCATGCCGGACGGCGCCGAGATGTGCGACGGCAGCGACATCGTCAGGTCGACGTCGTAGATGACCGTCCTCGGCATGACCTTCCGGTCCTTGCCGGTCTTCTTCACCCCGGCCTCGGTGAGGCCATAGATGGGCGTCATCTCGGAGCCGGCGTACGTGGTCGGCACGGCCACGATTGGCAGGCCCGTCTGCAGCGCCAGCCCCTTGCCGACGCCGACGGTCGACCCGCCGCCAATCACCACGTAGCAGTCGGCGCCCGACTGCGCCGCGTGCTCGGCCGCGGCCTTCAGCATCTCGACCGGCACGTGCTGGGCCACGACCCCGGCGTACACGCCCGCTGACATGTCGCCGAGCTGGCGGGACGCCTCTTCCGCGAAGCGGGCCTCGGCAGGCATCGAAATCACCAGCGCGCGCCGGGCGCCCAGGCGGCGCACCTCGTCGGGCAACTGGGCGAGGGTGCCGGGTCCAAAGATGACCCGATAGGCGGGCAGATCACAGACGAATGGATTCATGGCGCCTTCTAGTATTGAACGGAATCCGCCCCATCTGATAATGTTCGGCGGCCCGGCTCGACCCGCCGGCCTGGATCCTTGCGCGTAGGCCCGGTCCATCCGGGAAGGAGAGGAAAGCACCTCATGGCGACACCACAGAAATGGGATACCTCGTACGAATGGAAGGCGACGACGCTGCTCGCGCTCGGCTTCGGCCTGGTCGGCCTTGACCGGTGGATCATCGCGCCGCTGCTCCCGAGCATGGCGCAGGACCTCCACCTGTCTGACTCACAGGCGGGGCTCCTGATTGGCGCGCTCGGCCTCGTCTGGGGCGTGTTTGCCATCATCAGCGGCCGACTGTCCGACTCGATCGGCCACCGCAAGATTCTGATCCCCTCCATCCTGCTGTTCTCGATCATGTCCGGCTTCTCGGGCATGGCGGGCGGGTTCCTCAGCCTGGTGGCGGTCCGCGCCATCATGGGCCTGATGGAAGGGTCCTACTGCCCGGCCAGCTTCGCGGCGACTGCCGCGGCGGCGCATCCGTCACGTCGCGGCTTCCTGCAGGGTCTGCAGCAGTCGGGCTTCGCGCTCTTCGGCTTCGGCCTCGCGCCGATCATCGCCACCCAACTGCTGCTGGTCGTCCCGAACTGGCGCTGGGTCTTCTGGGCCGTCGCCATCCCCGGGATCATCATCGGCATCCTGCTCTTCTTCGTGCTCCGTGAGCCGAAGGACACGATGGGCGGCGCGATGGTGGGTGAGGCGCCCGCGGGCCACGGCGGCGGCGGTACGGCGGGCTGGGGAGAAGTCCTCAAGTCGCGCAACATCGTCCTCTGCATGCTGGCGCTCTTCTGCGCGATGTCCTGCATCTTCGTACTCGGCGGCCTGCTGCCGACCTACCTGACCAACGCGCCGGTCATGAACAAGCAGCTGAGCCCGCAGCAGATCGGGTTCATCGCGTCGGCCCTCGGCTTCGGCGGGTTCGTCGGCCAGTTCGGCATTCCCGGCATCTCCGACATGCTCGGGCGCCGGCTGACCGCGGTGATCGCGTTCATCGGCTCGGCGATCACCCTCTACATGTTCATGCAGCTCGGCCCGACGCCGACCTCGCTGTTCGTGGTGCTCTTCCTCGTGTCGTTCTTCTCGCTCGGGAACGTCGCGCTCATCACCGGCCCGATTGCGACCGAGTCGGCCCCGGCCGGCCTCGTCTCGTCGGCCATCGGCCTCGTCGTCGGCGCTGGCGAAATCTTCGGCGGCGGTGTCGCCCCGAGCATCGCAGGCTTCGTCGCCCAGGGCTACGGGATCCAGAACATCCTCTGGATGCCGCTCATCGGCGTCGTCCTCGGCATCTTCGTGACGGCGTTCCTGACCGAAACGGCGCCGAGCAAGGTGGGCGTTCCGCAGGCCGCTGCCGTTCGGGGCCACTAGCTCCGCGGGTCACGGCACGCTCCGGGTTCGTTCGACAGGGGCCACTCGCACGCGCGGGTGGCCCCTTCGCCTGTACGGGCGTGTCAGTCTTCGGGGAGGAAGCGCTTGTGGCAGCCGGCGCAGGTGGCGTACAGCCGTCCGCCAGACTCGAGCAGGGCGTTCACGTCGCGCGCCTCGGCCGCGCGCGTCGCCGCCTCCGATGCGGCCGCCATCTCCACCGCCCAGCGCGTCCAGTCGGCCCGGCCCTCACCGTCGGCGGCCGGGGCCGCCTCGCCGACCTGCCGGGCGGCGGTCGCGAGGTTCCGTGCATGGCTCACCAGGGCGCCCCACTGGGCGTCGGTGACCGGCTGTGCGACAGGTTGACCGTTGGTGTAGACGACGGCGTTGAAGAGCGCGTCGGAGGAGGGGGCGATTGGCGCCTGCATGAGCCCCTTCGTGGTGGAGCCCCATGGAGAGCCGGCGCAGGCCGCGACGAGCAGCACCGCACCGGTGGTGAACAGGACCGCTGCCCGCAGGAGGACTACTCCCCCGCGTGCGCCATCGCGCCGGTCTGGGTGGACGGTACGATCAGGTCCTGCACCCGGGCTGCCTTCTTCGCGACACCGGTGTAGACGAGGTCGGCCGTCACCGTCTCGCCGGCCTTCACGACGACGGTCTTCGTCATCTCGCCGAACACTTCGTGCCAGATGCGGACGGTCTGCCGCCCGGCGGGCACGTTGTCGATCGTGAATGCGCCGTCGCCGCCCGTCACCGCGAAGTACGGATGGTCGACGACCCCGATGTAGCCGAGCATCCACGAGTGGACGTCGCAGGTCAGTCGCATCATCACGTCCGGACTCTTGAGCTTGTAGCTGAAGACCATCCCGAACTGCGGCTGCGTCACGTTGAAGTCGTTCCCCTTGGACGAGATGCTGTGCAGGTTGTGCAGCGTCTGGTCGCGGTTGACGATCATCAGCGTCTGGCCCACGCGTCCTGCCACCATACGGGGGAGGTAGACGCACTTTTCCTGGGTGATCGTCACCGGCTGCGAGGGCACCGGCGTCCTGGGGAAGGTGCCCTGCAGTGCGACGAACACGTTCGCCAGGCCGCCGTCCGACGACTTCACCACGAACTGCTGGACGGGACGCCCGTCACGATTGACGGAGGCGCAGACAGGGTCGACGCCCATGCGCATCAGCGGATTCCCCGGCGCGGGGCCCGTCTGCCGGATGTGGCCGACGATGCGGCCACCTCTGCCAGCGGGGCCGGTCGCGGCCGTCGCGCCAGACCGAGCGGGGGTCTGCGCCGCGAGGCTGACGGCCAGGCTTCCCACCAGCGCGAGGGCGGTGCAGAGGCGCTGCATCATGGGTCGCTCCTGCTACTTCTGCCCGGGCTGCGCCGGCGCCGCCGGCTGGCCCTGCCCGGGCGTCGCCTGGGGCGTCCCGGGACCCGGGGTGGCGCGCTTCAGGCTGTCTTCAAGGACGGCCTTCTTGTCGCCCGGGTACCAGTATTCCAGGTGGCACTTCTCGCACGCCTTGTCGATGGCGCTGCCGGCCTCGAACAGCTTGTCGGCCTGCTTCTTCTTGACGATGTCGATGACCTTGATCGCCTCGGCGCGCAGCTCGTTGGCGTGGCTGTCCCAGAGGGCCGGGTTCTCGTCGATCTTCTTCTGGATCTCGGCGGGCGCCAGCTCGGGGGCCCCGGCGCCGCGTTCCTTCGGGTCGAAGGTGTAGTCGGCCGGCGTCACCGGGCGCGGATGCATCTTCAGCAGGTTCGTGCCCTCCGCGAGCGCGACCGCTCCCTGCATCACCTTGGCCCAGTCCTCATCGGTGGTGGGGCTGTGCTCCACGAGCCCCTTGTCGGTCATTTCCGCGGCAACCGCGTCGAAGACGTTGTCGGCCAGCGGGTCGATGATGGCCTGCATCAACTCCCGAACCGACACCACGGGCACCGGACCTTCCGACGCCGGCGCGGGAGCCGGGCGCGAGCACTGCGTGACGACAAGGGTGGCGACGAAGGCGAGTGCCGTGCCGGCGAGGAAACGACCCGTGCGCATCTGCTGTCCTCCTTGGACAAGCTGGTACCGGCCCATCCTAGCCCGACTCCGCGTCGGGTGGGCCTGAAGACTTTCTGAACTCTGCGTCAGGAAGGGGCGGGAGCGCGGAGAGGCGAGGCCGCCGGCGTCGGGGAGCGTCGGGTGATGGCGGAGCCACCACCCGACCATGGGTGCGTGTGAGCGATTACCGCTTGTAGAAGGGCGGGATCTGCGCGTCGTAGTTGACCCACACCGAGTGGGCCTCGGTGTATTCGTGCATCGCGAAGAAGCCCATTTCGCGGCCGTAGCCCGATTCACCGACGCCGCCGAACGGCGACCCCGGGTGAACCCGCTTGTAGCTGTTGATCCAGATCATCCCCGAGCGGATTTCCCTGGCGAACATGTGGGCCCGCTTGAGGTTGGTGGTCCAGAGCCCGCCGCCGAGCCCATAGCTCGTGGAGTTCGCGATGCGCATGGCATCGGCGTCGTCCTTGAACCGGGTGACGGTGACGAACGGCCCGAAGACCTCTTCCTGGCAGACCCGGTGTTCCGGCTCGGCCTCGACGATCGTCGGCTCGACGTAGCAGCCCTTCGCGAGATCCGGGTTGCTCGGCGCCGTGCCGCCGGTGAGGATGCGGCCACCCTGCTCCTTCGCGACCTCGACGTAGGCGAGCACGCGATCGCGGTGCCCGGCCGAGGTGAGCGGACCCATCTCGGTGGTCGGGTCGAGCGGGTTGCCGATCTTGACCGACTTCGCCAGCGCCACGAACTTGTCGAGGAACTGGTCGGCGATCTTCTCGTGGAGGATCAGGCGCGAGCCGGCGATGCAGGCCTGCCCCTGGTTGTGGAAGATCGCGAACGCCGAGCCCATCACGGCGGCCTCGAGCGGCGCGTCCTCGAACACGATGTTCGCGCCCTTGCCACCGAGTTCGAGCTGCACGCGCTTCAGGTTCGTGGCCGACGCCTGGACGATCTTCCGTCCAACGGCCGTCGACCCCGTGAAGGCGATCTTCGCGACCTGCCGGTGTTCCGCGAGGTGCTGCCCGGCCACGTGTCCGTAACCAGGGACGATGTTGACGACACCCTTGGGGAAGCCGACGTCCGACATCAGCTTGGCGACGCGGAGCGCGCTCAGCGGGGTGATCTCCGCCGGCTTCAGCACCACGGTATTGCCCGCGGCCAGCGCCGGCCCCATCTTCCAGCTCGTGAACATGAGCGGGAAGTTCCAGGGGACGATCTGCCCGACGACGCCGAGCGGTTCGCGCAGGACGTAGTTCAGGAAGCCCGGGTCGACCGGCACGACGGTGCCCTCGACCTTGTCGGCGATGCCGCCGAAGTAGCGGAAGCAGGCCGCCGTGCGCGGGATGTCGAGGTTGCGCACGTCACGGATCGGGTGACCCGTGTCGAGCGACTCGAGCTGCGCCAGGTATTCGGCATCCGCCTCGATCGCGTCGGCCAGCTTCAGCAGCAGCCGTCCGCGATCGGACGCCGACATCTTCTTCCACGCGGGGAAGGCCTCACGCGCCGCCGCGACCGCGCGGTCGATGTCCGCGGCGGTCGCTTCGGACACTTCGGCCAGGATGCTGTTGTCGTGAGGGTTCGTGACCGGGATCGTGCCGCCCTGGGCTGCCTCGACGAACTCGCCTCCGATGAAGAGGCGAGTTTCGATCTGCAACCCGGGGCGGACCTGGGTTTCTGTCGTGCTCAAATTCAGAATTCCACCGGATAAGGAGCCACCTTGCCCGAGGCGTAGAGCTGCGGGAGGGTGGAGTCGTTGTTTTCCCACACGATCAGGATCGACCGCTTGGGCGAGTAGCCACGGTGGCGGATGTCCGCCGGCATGGCCGCCACGTCACCGGCGCGCATCACGACCTTCGAACGGGGCTTGCCCGTGCCGCGGTCGTCGATGTCCCAGATGATCTCGTCGGTAGCCTGGATGAACCACTCCACGCGGTCGTTGCCGTGGGTGATGGGGAGGATGTGCTCCTCGGTCGTCGCGCAGAACTGGCTGTCCTTCACGCACGACACCACCGACGGGTTCCACGTCACGTCCGAGCGCGAGAGGTAGTCGAAGAAGTTGAACGCGTGCACGTCGTTCTCGAAGCCCGGCTCGGCGAAGACCCCCGGCTTGTCGGTCGGCACGTCGGCGAGCTGGCGGTTCTGCGGATCGGTACGGAAGGTGAGGTCGCCCGGGAGGCCGACCATGCGGTCCGCCACGAGGCGCTGACGGCGGATGGCCGCGGTGTTGTTCCCCTTCTTCGGGCCGAAGACCAGGCCCGTTTCGTCGGGCGCGGCGAACGGGTCGAAGCCCTCGTTCGTCCAGTCGTCGAGCATCTCGTCGAACACCTTCTTGAGGTCTTTCGACTCGAAGGTCTCGACGTGGTGCCGGTTGCTGCCGCGGTACGCCTCGTTGAAGAGGCCGACGAACATCTCGACGGTGCCGTAGTGGTTCACGGTCCCGAAGACGTTGTCGAAGTTCACCGTGCCGTAGAAGAAGCCCCAGGCCACGTCGCGCATGAGAGCGCGCAGGAAGGCGTCGACCGGAATCAGGTGGCGGCCACCCGGATAGAAGATGTGGGCGAAGTACTCGTCACGCTCGAAGCGGAACCCGCCGATCGAGTGCGCCTTGTACCCGAGGTCCTTGTTCAGGCCCTGCGAAGCGTTGGCTACAGTGCTCATCGTGTTGCTCCCTGTCGTGGAAAGCGCGCGCCCGTTCCCGGGGCCGCGTCAGACTTGAATGCTAGGCCTTGACCTGGCAGATATCGGCCCACTTCTCAACCGTGTTCTCGCCGAGAATCGTCTGGACGAGGAGAACGCCCGGCTTGCCGGCGTTCCGGAACTGGTACGCGGACCCCTTCGGGAGGAGCGCCATGTGGCCGCGACGAACCTTCACGTAACCCATCTTCTTGCCCGCGGGCTCGGCAGCCAGCTTGACGGTGCCTTCCTTGCCTTCAGCCACGACGGGCTGGTCGGGCTTCAGGTAGTGCACTTCGATGTCGCCGTCCATGACCAGGGCGGCCTCGTCGTGCGCCGCGGCGAACCAGGGCGAGGTGCCCTCCGCGCGAACGGCCTCGATGACGTACTTGAGGTTCTTGCCCACCGCGACCTTCTCGTAAGGCTTCGACTTCGAGGCGACCTCAAACACGTTCGAGAACGCGTAGTGCTTCGGGTCGTCGTCGATGACCTCGACGCCACCCTTCTGAAAGTTCTCAAGAGAACCGAAATACGTCTGCTGACTGCTCATGTTGCGCTCGCTCCATGCGCCTGGGAGTGAAGATTTCTTGCGACGGACCTCTTTGTATACACGCTTTCCCCGATCAAAGTCCAGCCGCGCCGACCGCTGATTTCGGCCGCTTCGGACGGGATTTCACGCCCTTTCGGGCGAATGGCCCCGGGTCTTCCGTTGGACGCCTGGCGTCGACGCGGGGGGCCAACGGGAAACGCGGCGGCTCTGCCGCTCGTATTGCAGTCAGCACGGTGTGCTTTTGAGGTATTGTCCGTTTCCGGAGGAGAAGCATGAAGAAGTTGTCCTGGATGGTTCTGGCCCTGCCGCTGTTCGCGGCCGCCCCTGCTGCGGCCCAGGGAGGGGCGCAGCCGAACATCGTGTTCCCGACGGCGGGCTGCACGGCGACCCCGGCCCAGCTCGAGGAAGTGCGGAAGGCTGGCATCGCGTTCACGACGTCCCAGGGCGCGGCGCGCGTCGCGCTGGCGGACCCGAGCTATAAGCAGCACAACCCGGCGTTCGTGAAGGGCGCGCGGGAAGCGATGATGTCGGATTACGACTACTTCAAGTCCCGGTTCGGTGGCCCGCCCGCTGCCCGGCAGGGTGGCCCGGGTGGCCCCGGTGGGGCGCCCGCCGCTGCCCCGGCCCCGCCGCAGGGAAACCCTCTCGAGATCGTGATGGCCGAGTGTGATCTGGTCACCGTCATCCACAAGAACTTCCGGCAGGATCCGACGGCCGCCCCGGGCACCTTCTACGAGGTATTCACGTTCGACACGTTCCGCGTGCGCAACGGCAAGCTCGTCGAGCACTGGGATGGCGCCGTGATCAACCCGCCGGCCCCCGCCGGTGCCGGCCGCGGC
>CANIAI010000073.1 GCA_947465275.1 Acidobacteriota bacterium
TGGGGTCCGGCGAGGTCCTGTTCCCCGGAGCCGCCGAGTTCATCCGCGCCGCGGCTGGCGCGGTGCCGATCGCGATCGCCTCCGGCGCCCTGCGCCACGAGATCGACGAGATCCTCGAGGCGGCCGGGCTCGCCTCGCTCTTCACGACGATCGTCGCCTCCGGTGACACGCCGGCGAGCAAGCCGGCGCCCGATCCGTACCGGCTCGCGTTCGAGCGGCTGCGCGCGCGTCACCCGCACCTCGACCCGCGGCGCTGCGTCGCCATCGAGGACTCGCGGTGGGGCCTCGTGTCGGCGAGCGGCGCCGGGCTCCGGCTCGTCGGCCTGACCACGAGTTATCCCGCCGACGCGCTGCCCGATGCGGAGCTGATCGTCGAGGGGCTTCACCGGCTGACGCTGCCTGCGCTCGACGCACTCGTCGCGGGAGCCTGACACCATGCCCGTGCGCACCGAACTCGCCGACGCCATCGTCGCCGCCACCAACGCCCCGGGCAGCGGGCTCGCGGAGTCGGCGCTCGTCATCGCGCGGCTCGAATACCCACGGCTCGACAGCGCGCGGTACATCGCCCTGCTCGATCGGCTCGGCGACGGCGCCCAGCGCGCCATCGCGGAGCAGACGCGGACGGCCGGCGACCCGTCGACGCTCGGCTGCATCAAGGCGTTCAACGACTACCTGTTCACGAGCCAGAAGTTCGCGGGCAACCGGCAGCGGTACGAGGACCCCCGCAACAGCTGCCTGAACGAAGTGCTCGACCGGCGCACCGGCATTCCAATCACGATGTCGCTGGTCTACATGGAGATCGGCCGGCGGGCGGGACTGCGGATCGACGGGGTGAACTTCCCCGGGCACTTCCTGGTGCGGTGTCCCGAGATCGGCGGACGCGGGGGTACGGGGCTGATCGTCGACCCGTTCCACGGCGGCGCCCTGCTGTCCGAACCGGATTGCCGGCTGCTGCTGCAGAAGCACGTCGGCCCGAAGGTGGCCTTCAGCCCGTCGCTGCTGGCGCCGGCGACCCGTCAGCAGATCGTCGCGCGGATGCTGCTGAACCTGAAGCGCCTGTACGTGAGCATGCGCTCGTTCCCCCAGGCGCGCGAGGTGACCGAGATGCTGCTGGCGCTCACGCCGTCAGCGCTCGGCGAACTGCGGGACCGCGGGCTGCTCGCTTACCACCTCAACGACGTGAGCGGCGCGCTGCGAGACCTGCAGACCTACCTGAAGCTGTCGGGGATGAGCGAAAGCGATCGCGAGACCCGCCAGGAATACGCGCAGATCTGGGAGCACGTGAAGACGCTCCGTCGCCGCGCCGCCGCGCTCAACTGACGGTCGGACCGTCCGCGCATCCGGCGCACCGCAGTTCGAGCCCGATCTTCCCGGCCCGCCCCTCCGGCGTCAGCACCCACGGCCTGAGCTGCCAGGGCGGCATGTGGCGCACGTGCTGCGTGTGCCCGCATTCGAGGTCGGCCACCCAGTGCTGCTCGGCGTCCTGGTGGAAGCCGATGATGCGCCTGGCCGGACGGATGGTGCGGATGCCCGGCCCGATACGCCCGGCGAACTCCCGCACCGCCCAGGCGTGGCTCTCGTGCATCAACTGCTGCGCGGCCTGGTCGGGCGGCAGCCACAGGGTCGTGTGCCCTGCCTCGGTCGGCGTGCCGGTGTCGTCGACGATCGAAATCGCGAAGAAGCTGCTCGGCTTCTCGTACAGAGACGTCGCCTGGACGGCCAGGCCCAGGCAGTCGCCGACGGCGATGCGCCACCCGCACTCCTCCATCGCCTCGCGCGCCAGCGCCGACTCCGGCGTCTCGTTCGGGTCGATGCCGCCGCCGGGCAGGAAGGTACCGTCAGGCGCGCGGACGATTGCGACCTGCCCGCGCTCGTTCACCGCCAGCGCGTAGACGCTGGGCCTGAACGTGCGGGTGCGCTCGTCGCGCGGGCCGAACCGGCGGGCCGTGCTCCACTCATGCACGCCGCGATACTACGTCAACCCGGCGATCTCGTCGTAGAGATACGCCGACGCGATGATGCCGTTGTGGAAGTTGCCAAGGTCGAGCTTCTCGTCGGGAGCGTGGGCATTCTCGTCCGGAAGCCCAACACCGAACAGCACGCTCGGCACGCCGAGCGCCTCCTGGAAGGTCGACACCACCGGAATCGAGCCACCCTCGCGGTTGAACACCGGCGTCTTGCCGAAGCCCTTCTCGATCGCACGCCCCGCCGCGCGGACGAACTTGTTGTCGAACTCCGCCATCCAGGCCTTGCCGCCCTGCATGCGGGTGACCTTCACCTCGACGGTCTTCGGGCACACCTTCTTCAGGTAGGCCTCGAACTGCGCGGCGATCTTGTCAGGGTCCTGCGCCGGCACGAGCCGCATGCTCACCTTCGCCATGGCGACGGCCGGAATCACCGTCTTCGCCCCTTCGCCGGTGAAGCCCGAGAGCAGCCCGTTCACCTCGAAGGTCGGACGTCCCCACACCCGCTCGAGCGTCGTGTAGCCGCTCTCGCCGAACAGCTTCGGCGCGCCGAGTTCCTTCCGGTAGCGCGTCTCGTTGAACGGCAGCTTCCGCCATTCCGCCCGCTCCTCCTCGGTGAGCTCGCGGACGTCGTCGTAGAAGCCCGGAATCTTGATGCGCCCGCTCCGGTCCTTCATCGCGGCCAGCACGTTCGCGAGCACGAAGGCCGGGTTCGCCACCGCGCCGCCGAACGAGCCCGAGTGCAGGTCGCTCTTCGTGCCGCGCAGGTCGATCTGGAAGTAGGCCAGGCCCCGCAGGCCGTAGCAGATCGACGGCACCCCGCGGTCGAACATCGGCGAGTCGGAGATGACGACGACGTCCGAGGCGAGCAGCTCCTGGTGGCTCCGCACGAACGCGTCGAGGTTCATGCTGCCGACCTCTTCCTCGCCCTCGATGAAGAACTTGATGTTCACCGGCAGGCGGCCCTGCTGCTTCATGAAGGCCTCCACGGCCTTGATGTGCATGAACACCTGTCCCTTGTCGTCGGCGGCGCCGCGCGCGAAGATCTCGCCGTCACGCACCGTCGGCTCGAAGGGCGGGCTCGTCCAGAGGTTGACCGGGTCGACCGGCTGCACGTCGTAGTGCCCGTAGTAGAGGATCGTCGGCTTGCCGGGCGCATGGAGCCATTCGCCGTACACCACCGGATTCCCCGGCGTCTCGAGCAACCGCACGTTCTCGAGGCCCGCCTCGGTGATGGCGGTGGCCGTCCACTCCGCCGCCCGGCGCACGTCGTCCGCATGCTGCGGGAGGGCGCTGATGCTCGGGATGGAGAGGTACTGCTTCAGTTCCTCCACGTACCGGTCGCGGTGGAGGTTGATGTAGTCGACGATCTGGTCCATGGCCATCATGATAAGCCAGCGCTGTGTCGCCGGCCGCGCCGCGCCTCGAGGAGGAGCGACAGGCCGGTGTACCAGGCCGGGAAGAAGAAGGAGGCGGTCACCCAGCCCCGTGAGACGTCGGGCATCGACCAGACGATCCAGAACAGCAGCCCGGCCCAGGCGATGCCCAGCACGTTGGTGGGGGTGCGCAGCACCGGGGTCCTCGAGGGATACACGAACCGGACGGGGGCGAAGACCAGCGCCGCCAGCACCAGCAGCAACACGCCGTTGACCTGCGGCGGCCAGCGGCAGACCAGCAGGTAGCAGACGACGATGTTCCAGTAGGACGGAAACCCCGAGAAGAAGTGGTCGGCGGTCTTCGCCTCGGCGCGCGCGAAGCCGAGCGCGCTCGAGAGCAGCATGGCGCCGCAGACCCAGGGCATCCAGGGTTCGGGCACCAGGATCGCGCGCCACACCAGCAGCACCGGCACGAACACGAACGTGAGGTAGTCGACGATGTCGTCGAGACCAGCACCGTTGAAGCCGGGCAGCGCCTCCTTCACCCGGGCGAGCCGCGCGAGTGTGCCATCGGTGGCGTCGACCACGATTGCCACCCCGAGCCAGAGGAGCGCCTCGCGGAACCGGTAGTTGAAGGTCTCGATGGCGGCGAGGAACGCCAGGACGGCCCCCGAGGCCGTGTAGAGATGGACGAGCCACGCGACGGGGCGGCTCGGGGCGCCCACTAGAGTCGGCGGACGGCCGCGGGAAAGTCGCGCCAGACCGGGACGCCACAGAAGTGCGTCCCCTCGGTGCAGCGCGGCGAGACGAGTCCGTTCCGGATCACACAGGGGGGACCGATGTGCCGGCCGATGCGCGGGTGCGCCGCACGCACCTGCTCCAGTTCGTCCATCGAGGCGAGGTAGATCTCTTCCTGCGCGTTGAAGCAGGTGCGCAGCGTCCACTTGTGAACAAGCGAGAGCAGCGAGCCCGACTCGATGAAGCGCAGCGTCTTCGCGTTCGGCAGCACGTAGAGCGCGTACTCGAGCGGCACGCCGAGCGCGAGCAGGCGGTTCTTCGTGTCCCACGCCTCGCGCATCGAGGCGTCGTACACCACCTGCGCCCTCGGATTCGCGGCGATCAGCCTCGGCGTGATGTAGTCGGGCACCGCGGTGTCGGTCAATGTCATCAACGGGCGCGACGCCGGCACCATCCGGTGCCGCTGGTCCTGCGAGTCGGCCGTGTGGCTGAGCCGCTTCTCGAAGACGTAGGTCACGTGGTGCAGCGACCGCATCAGCGGCGAGTGGTGCCCCACGTTCAGCACGTCGAGCCGGTAGCTGTTGCGCGCCGGGTTGAGCACGCGGTCGAGCGCCTCGTCGTCCGGCATCTCGGCGTCGCTCAGCCCGAACACCGAGCGCACCGCGTCGGCGAGAATCGCCTCGGCCTCCGGCGAGCAGTCGCGCAGGCGCGACCAGCGCCCGTTCAGCCGCGCGTCGAAGGCCGACGCGTAGCGATCGCCGGCACCCTGTGTCCGGGGGAACTCGCGCGGCAGCGACGCCTCGGGCAGCGACTCGCCCGGAATCGGCCCGAGCCCGACCTTCTCGAAGAAGAGCGGGTCCCACTCCTTCACCTGCCGCACCATCTCGCCGATGACGAGGCACGTCTCGTAGGGGACGTCACCGGAGTTCATCATCCGGTAGAGGCGGTGCAGCACGATGCCCGAGACGGTGTGCACCATCGAGGTGAACGCCGCGATCGGGATCACGTAGCGGGCGGTCTCGATGGCGCGCTTCTCGGCGTCGCGCTCGATCTGCTTCAGCCGCTCGGGCTGCGTGGTCGGCCTGACGTAGCGCAGCTCCTTCAGGATGGCCCACGCATCGTCCTTGAGCAGGGCCGAGAGCTCGGCGTAGCGGTCCCAGGCGCGGAGGATCGCCTGCTCGTACACGTCGAGCGCCTCTCCCGCGATCGGCGGCACGAACGCGCGCGGTTCGCGCAGCTTCACGTAGCGCTGGCTCGACTGCTCCGAGTTGTAGAACGGATACGAATGCAGGAACGACCAGACGAACTGGCGCGAGATGTTCTCGAGGCCGAACTCGAAGTGCGCGTGCTGGTAGACCGTGTGGTGCCCGGCGTCGAACGTGAGCGCGCCGATCGAGTCGCGCTGCCGGTCGGTCACCTCGGCGGTGCCGATCACGCGGGGCGAATAGCACGTACGCGCCGCCGCGATGGCGCCATCGAACGGCGCCTGCGGGGCCGATCGCAGGGTGACACTGGGCGGGGCCGTCGAAAGCACGAACGATAGATTCTACTGCCGCCGGCGCGCGGCATGCCACGAGGTGCGCCGGAGCCACCTTAGTCCGCGCGACCAGGTCGGCCGACAGACCTCGGACGCAGCGGCCACACATGGCGACACGCCCCGGCCGCTGCCGCGCAGGCTCACCCGCCGAGCGGCCCCCCTGCTGAGCCACTGCGGGGCTGGTCGCCCTAGAATGGGAGCGGAGGTTGAGACACATGCAGCACTCATCATCAGCGCGCTCCGTCATCCTTGCGGCGGTCGCATTTGCGGTCGGCACGCTCACCGCCTCCCTCGGGGCGCATCACGGGTGGGGTGGCTATTCGGACAAGGATTTCGAGCTCACCGGCACCGTCGAGAAGGCCGTCAGCATGGCCGGTCCGCACGCCACCATGCGCGTTCAGTCGGAAGGCACGATCTGGGACATCACGCTCGCGCCGCCGGCACGCACGGAGCGGGCGGGTTTGAAGGAGGGCATCATTCCGGTTGGCGCGAAAGTCACCGCACAGGGACACCGTCACATGAATCCCAACCGCTTCGAGGTGAAGACCGAACGGGTCATCTGGGGCGACAAGGTGTTCAACGTCTACCCGGATCGCGACTAGGCGCACGTGCCCGGCGTGTATGACCTTCTTGTCTGGATCGAGGGCTCGGCAATCGGGCAGCTGATGCGCCACTCGGGGCCGTGGACCTACGCCCTGGTCAACCTGTCCCACCTGGTTGGCGTAGCGGTGCTATTCGGCTCGGTGCTGATGCTGGACCTGCGGCTGCTTGGCGCCTGGCGCCGGCTGCCGCTGGCCGGTTTCGCCGCCACGGTGCCTGCGGTCGCCAGCTCTGGTTTCGTGCTGGCGGCCGCGAGTGGCGTCGGCCTGCTGGCGACGAAGGCCACCGAGTACGCGGACAATCCGTTCATGCTCGTCAAGTTCCCCGCCATCGCACTTGCGCTCGTCAATGTCGCCATAACGGCGCGATCAACAGCGTGGCAGGCGGCAGGGGATGCCGAGATGTCGCACCGCAATCGGCGGCGTCTGGCGCTGGCCGGCGGTTGGTCGCTGGCGTCCTGGTTCACAGCCGTCGCCGCCGGACGGCTGGTGGGCTACTGGTAGATAGGCCACGTGTGCCCCCGGTTCCCGCACTGCAGCGGCCGGCGAGCTCAGGCGTGCAGCCGCAGCCCTTCGGCTTCACGCTCGAAGCGCGGCGAGCTCGAGTGAACCGTCCGCTTCACTCGGTGACGTCGCGGTCCTTCGTCTCTTTCACGAACAGCGTGCCGATGATGAGCGTGGCGGTGGCGATGCCGACGGGATACCACAGGCCGGAGTAGATGTCGCCGGTCGCCGCCACGATCGCGAACGCCGTGGTCGGCAGGAATCCGCCGAACCAGCCATTGCCGATGTGGTACGGCAGCGACATCGACGTGTAGCGGATCCGCGTCGGGAACATCTCGACCAGCATCGCCGCGATCGGTCCGTAGACCATCGTGACGTAGATCACCAGGATCCAGAGCAGCAGCACCAGCATCGGGTGGTCGATGCCGGCGGGGTCGGCCGCGGTGGGATAGCCGGCGGCGTCGAGCGCGGCGTCGAGCGGTGTCTCGAAGGCTGTCGCCTGAATCCGGGCGTCGGCCGCCGTCGCGTCGTACGACACAAGGGTCGTCGTCCCGACGCGCACGTGCGCCTCGGGGCCCGTGCCCGCCTCGTTCGCGTACGGCACGCCGCGTCGCACCAGTGCCGCCTTCGCGATGTCGCACGGCGAGGTGAAGGTGCTCGTGCCAACCGGGTTGAACTGCACGGAGCAGCCGGCCGGGTCGGCGACGACCACCACCGGCGCCGTCGCCTGCGCGCGTTCGAGCGCCGGGTTGGCGTAGTGGGTGATCGCCTGGAAGATCGGGAAGTAGGTGAGCGCCGCGAGCAGACAGCCGGCCATGATGATCGGCTTGCGCCCGATGCGGTCCGAGAGTGCCCCGAACACGAGAAAGAAGGGCGTGGCGAGCAGCAGCGACACCGCCACCAGGATGTTCGCCGTCTGCGCGTCCACCTTCAGCGTCTGCGTGAGGAAGAAGAGCGTATAGAACTGGCCGGTGTACCAGACCACCGCCTGCCCCGCGGTGAGGCCGAAGAGCGCGAGCAGCACGAGCGTCAGGTTGCCGCGCCGGGCGAACGACTCGGTCAGCGGCGCCTTCGACGTCTTGCCGAGGCGCTTCATCTCCTGGAAGAGCGGCGATTCCTGCAGTGACAGCCGGATCCACACCGAGATGCCGAGCAGCACGACCGACAGCAGGAACGGAATCCGCCAGCCCCACGCCTCGAAGGCCGCGGTGCCCAGCGCCACGCGGCAGCCCAGAATCACCAGCAGCGAGAGGAACAGCCCGAGCGTGGCGGTGGTCTGGATCCAGGACGTGTAGGCGCCTCGCTTGCCATGCGGCGCGTGCTCGGCCACGTACGTGGCGGCGCCGCCGTACTCGCCGCCGAGCGCAAGCCCCTGCAACAGCCGCAACAGGATCAGCAGCACCGGGGCGGTGATGCCGATCTGCGCGTAGGACGGCAGGACACCAACGATCGACGTTGACGCCCCCATGATGAGGATGGTGACGAGGAAGGTGTACTTGCGGCCGACGAGGTCACCGAGCCGGCCGAAGAACAGCGCGCCGAACGGACGCACCGCGAAGCCGGCGGCGAACGCCAGCAGCGCGAAGATGAACGCCGCCGTCTGGTTCACCCCCGAGAAGAACTGCCGGCTGATAATCGCGGCAAGCGACCCGTACAGGTAAAAGTCGTACCACTCGAACACCGTCCCGAGCGACGAGGCGAGGACGACGCGGCGGACTTCGGCCGCGGTCAGCTCCCGGCGATGGGGCACTCCGGTTGAGCGGGTCATCTGCGGGGCCGGGGGCATGGGCATGAGCGGCGATTATATGGCTGCGATGCCGCGGTTCGGTGGAGACTCACGGTCGAGGCGGCGTGCCAGGTTGGCCGCGCCAGGGATTGTCTGATGCGCATCTATGGGTACGTGTTGCTCACGCCGCTGGTGCTCTGGGCGCTTGTCGGTCCGGTCGCGGCCTACCGCGCCTACTTCCAGGTGTGGGAGGTCGGGATTGATGCGCCTGCCGAACTCCACTCCGGCGCGCTGGTGCGCGCCGATATCATCACCTCGGGCCGGACTGAGGCCATGCTCGTTCTCGAGTTGGTGCAGGGAACCCGGCGGGAAGTGTTGGCCCGGGTCCGCGTTGCGAAGAA
>CANIAI010000074.1 GCA_947465275.1 Acidobacteriota bacterium
AGAGCCGCGTGAAGGCGCTCGAGAAGATCGAGAAGATCGAGCTGCCGAAGCGGCGTCGTGTCGTCAAGTTCGACTTCCGGCCGCCGCATCGGTCGGGCGATCAGGTGGCCGTCCTGGAGCAGGTCTCGAAGGCCTACGGCCACCGGGTGATCTACGACGGACTCGACATGACGGTACGTCGTGGCGAGCGCTGGTGCGTGATGGGACGCAACGGCGCCGGCAAGAGCACGCTGCTGAAGATGGTGGCCGGCGCGCTCACGCCGGACGGCGGCGCCGTCAGCATCGGCGCCAGCGTCGAACTCGGGTACTTCGCGCAGCAGTCGCTGGAAGTGCTCGATCCCGACCTGACGATCGAGGAGCAGCTGCAGCGCGACTTCCCGCACGAGTCGATCGGCGTGCTGCGCAGCCTCGCGGGCGCGTTCCAGTTCTCGGGCGACGACATCGACAAGAAGATCCGGTCGCTGTCCGGTGGCGAGAAGACGCGGCTGGTCATGGCGCGCATGCTGCTCAACCCGCCGAACTTCCTCGTGCTCGACGAGCCGACCAACCACCTCGATCTCGCGACCAAGCAGATGCTGATCGAGGCGCTCGCCGACTTCGACGGCACGATGCTCTTCGTGTCGCACGACCGCGCCTTCCTGCGGGCGCTGGGCAACCGCGTGCTCGAACTCGGGGGCGAGAGCGGGGTCGACGCGCAGCCGCACCTCTACCCGGGCACCTACGAGGAGTACGTCGCCAGGACCGGCCATGAGGCGCCCGGCGTCCACACCTGAGGGGCGGCCCCGCGACGGCGCCCCGGTGGGGCAGGGCCAAAGTCCTGTCCGCGACGGGTGCAAAGTGCTATAACGTGGGGAAAACTGATGAGCTTCAAGAAATCGTCCAACAAGCGTGCCGCGCCGGGTGGCGGGGTGGGCAACGGGACCGCGCCACCGGTCGTGCTCGACCGCGCGCTGGAGTTCCTGCGGCTGATGTGGGCCGTGGATCACCAGCTTCACAGTGTTTCGAAGCGCATGCTCGGGACGGCCGGCATCACCGCCCCCCAGCGCCTGGCGCTCCGGATCATCGGCAGCAACCCCGGACTCACGTCCGGCCAGCTTGCCACCCTGCTGCATCTCGACCCCGGCACCGTGTCGGGTATCGTCAAACGGCTCGAAGAGGGCGGGCTGCTCACGCGCGCCCGCAATGCGGACGACACCCGCCGCATGCACCTCAAGGTCACCCGTCGCGGGGGCGCTCTCAACCAGCGCCGTACCGGGACCGTCGAGGCCGCCACGATGCGCACCTTCGGGGCCCTCAAGCCCAGCGAGGTCGCCGCCACGTCGAAGTTCCTCCAGCAGTTCGCGGACGAACTCGAACGGGGCTGACCAGCCGTCATCCCTTCGCCAGCGCCGAATCCTCCCCCTTCGGCGCGGCTCCGGGGCTCCCCCGGGGCGACACACCACCTCCAGACTCCGGCAGGTCGGCCAGGCAGCGCGCCCGTATAATCGTGCGCGGAACCCAGCCCCGTGCTCACCCCAGGAACGCGTCTCGGCCCCTATGACATCCAGTCGGTCGTCGGCACCGGCGGCATGGGAGAGGTCTATCGTGCGCGCGACACGCGGCTCGAACGGACGGTGGCGATCAAGCTGCTCAGCACGCGTCCCGACGGCACGCCGCAGCTGCGCGCGCACTTCGAGCGCGAGGCGCGCACGATCTCGCAGCTGAACCACCCGCACATCTGCACGCTGTACGACATCGGCGAGACGCCGGGCGCCGGTCCGGACGACCCGCCCCTCAGCTACCTGGTCATGGAGTTCCTCGAAGGGGAGACGCTCGCCGAGCGGCTCGCCCGCGGACCGCTGCCGGTCGACCGCGCGCTCGTGTTCGCCATGCAGATCGCCGATGCGCTCGACAAGGCGCACCGCAAGGGGATCATCCATGGCGACCTGAAGCCCGGGAACGTCATGGTCACCCGCGGCGGCATCAAGCTGCTCGACTTCGGGCTCTCGCGGCAGCGCGTCGACGGACCGCGTCCGGGGTGGTCGGAGGCCTCGACGCAGACCGTGGAGATCGCGGCGCCGGGCACGATCACCGGGACCCTGCAGTACCTCGCCCCGGAGCAGCTCGAGGGCCGCGAATCGGACGAGCGCTCCGACATCTATGCGTGCGGCGCCGTCATCTCCGAGATGCTCACCGGCAGGCGGGCATTCGAGGGCGAGACGCCGGCCGCGGTCATTGCCGCCATCATGCAGCGCGCGCCGACGCTGCCCGGCGAGGTCGTGCCGGGCATTCCGCCCGCGGTCGATCATGTGGTCGCCACCTGCCTGGCGAAGGACCCCGACGATCGCTGGCAGCACGCCGGCGACCTCGCGCGCGAACTGCGCTGGCTCGTGGCCTCGCCGCCGAAGCCGGTGGATCCCGCTGCCGCGGCCGGGGCGTCCCGCACCAGCCGGCTCTGGGCCGGTATCGCCGCCGTCCTGCTGCTGCTCTGCCTGGGGCTGGTCGCGGCCCTGGTGACGCGACGGCCGTCGGCCTTGCCGGTCGTGCGCACGTCGGTGCTGCTGCCCGACGGCCTCCGCTTCCCGAACCCCAACGTCATCAACGGTGTCGGGCGTTTCGCGCTCTCGCCCGACGGCCTGCGCCTCGCCTTCGTCGCCACCGAACCGAACGGCAGCCAGATGCTCTGGGTGCGCGCGCTCGACGCGGTCGCGGCGACCGCCATCCCGGGTACGGAGGGGGCGGCGTCGCCGTTCTGGTCGGCCGACTCGCGGCAGATCGGCTTCGTCGCGCAGGGGCAGCTCCGGGTGGTGAACCCGTCGGGCGGCGCCCCCACGACGATCGCGGCGCCGGCGTTCGGCACCACCGGCGCCTGGAGCCGCGACAACGTCATCCTGTTCACGCCGTCGGTCGGCTCGCCGCTCTACAGCGTGCCCGCAACCGGCGGTACCCCGAAAGCGGTCACCACGCTCCAGCCCGATGGGGCCGAGCAGCTGCACCGCAACCCGTACTTCCTGCCCGACGGCCGTCACTTCCTGTACGTCGTGAGCGCCGCCACCGACGGCGGCGGGCGGCGCGGTCTCTACGTCGCGACGCTCGACGGATCGACGCCGGCGACGCTGCTGGTCGAGAACGCGGCGTCCGCGAAGTACGCCGACGGCTACCTCGTGTTCCTGCGCGACAAGACACTGCTGGCGCAGCGCTTCGACCCCGACAGCCTCGCGCTCGCGGGTGAACCGCGCACGGTCGCGGACGAGGTCGAGTTGAGCGGGCCCTCTTCGGCCGCCTTCTCGCTGTCGGACACCGGGCTGCTCGCCTACCAGCCCGCGTCGGGGCAGGGTTCGCAGCTGCTCTGGCTGGATCGCGCCGGCCGCCAGGTCGGCACGGTCGGCGAGCCGGCCGACTTCGGCGACATCGAGCTGTCGCCCGACGGACGCCAGGTCGCGGTCACCATCATCGATCCGGCCACCAGCACCCGGGACATCTGGCTCGTCGACGTCGCGCGCGGCGTGCGCACGCGTTTCACGTTCGACCGCGCCGACGACGTGGCGCCCATCTGGTCGCACGACGGCACCCGCATCGTCTTCACCTCGAACCGCGGCGGGCACTTCGACCTGTACGTGAAGCCGACGAGCGGCATCGGCATGGAGACGCGGCTGTTCGAGGACGAGGGCGACAAGTACCCGACCAGCTGGTCGTGGGACGGGAAGGCGATCCTCTTCTGGTCGTTCAACAGCGACGGCACCAGCATCTGGCACCTGCCGCTGAACGACGCCGCCAAGCCGACGCGGTTCCTCCCGTCGCCGGTGAACCCGGGGCGCTTCTCGCCCGACGGGCGACACATCCTCTACTACTCCGCGGAATCGGGCCGTTCGGAGATCTACCTCGTGCCCTATCCGATCGCCTCGCGGCGCTGGCAGGTGTCGGATGCCGGTGGCTCCTTCTCCCGCTGGCGGGCCGACGGCCGCGAGGTCTTCTGGGTCGGGCGCGACAATCGCCTGATGGCCGCCACGGTGGATGCCACCGGAACGGACGTCCAGGTGGGCGCGGCGCAGCCGCTGTTCGACGCGCGCCCCGTCGGGCCGCGCTACTTCTACGACGTCGCGCCCGAGGGCGACCGCTTCCTGGTCAACTCGCTGCGCCCCGGGGCCGGGGCCACCTCGATTGCCCTCGTCCAGCACTGGATCGGCGTGCTCGAGCCGTGATCGTCACCGGTCCGCGCTTCGCGGTGCATGACGCGCTGGGGCCGCGCGTCGTGGCGATCGAGGCGTCGCCCTTCACGATCGGCCGCCGCGAGGGGCACCACCTGCAGCTGGCCGGCGCCGAGGTCTCGCGCGACCACGCCGAGGTGATCACGGTGGGCGCCACGGTCACGATTCGTGACCGCGAGTCCCGCTACGGCACCTTCGTCAACGGCGAGCGGATCACCGAGCGTCGGCTCGCGCACGGCGACCGCGTGCAGTGCGGACGCATCGGCACGCTGCTCGAGTTCCTGATCGAGGCCGGACCCGGCGACGTCTCGCCCAACCGCTTCCGCCCGCGCACCACCGCGGCGGCCGACGCGGCTGGCCGTGAGCTGCGTGACGCGGGGCATCCGGTGAGCAGCGCAGACGCGGCGCCCGCGGTGGGCGACCTGCGGCAGGTCGCCACGCTGCTCGACTCGCTGCGCGAGATGGGGTCGGAGCGGGTCGTCGACGAGGTGCTGACGCTCGTGCTCGACTCGGCCATCGCCGCGACCGGAGCCGAGCGCGGCTTCCTCATGCTGGCCGACGACGCGGGGGTGCTCGAGCTGAAGCTCGCGCGCATCGCCGGGCAGCTCACCGTGCCGGTGGCCGGGTTCGAGACCAGCCGCAAGGTGCCCGAAGAGGTCTTCGCGACCGGCGAGACGATGGTGGTCGCCGACCTGCTCGAGAGCGGGCTGGCGGCGGTGCACACCGGGACGATCGCGCTCGGCATCCGGCAGGTGCTCTGCGCGCCGCTTCGGCTCGTGCGCTACGTCGACCGGCACGAGGGGACGATGGCGCGCCGCAACATCGGCGTGCTCTATCTCGACAGCCGCGAACGCGGACGGCTCCTGTCGCCCGCGGCCCGCCAGGCGCTCGAGGCGCTCGCGACCGAGGCGGCCACCGCCATCGAGAACGCCCGGCTCTATCGCGGCGCCCTCGAGAAGGCGCGCCTCGATCAGGAGCTGCAGACCGCGTCGCGCATCCAGCAGGCGCTGCTGCCCGACGCGCGGCGCACCGGGCCCTTCTTCGAGGCGGTCGGCGCGTCGATCCCGAGCCGCGCCATCGGGGGCGACTTCTTCGATTACCAGGCGCGGCCGCACGACCGCTTCGGCTTCGGCCTGGGTGACGTGACGGGGAAGGGGCCGCCTGCGGCGCTGCTGACCGCGATGGTGCAGGGGGCGCTCGCCGCGCACGCGGAGAGCGATGCGGCGCCGCACGACCTGGTCGCGCTGGTGAACCGGGTGCTGCTGTCGCGCCGCATCGAGTCGCGCTTCGTCACGCTCTTCCTGGGGATGCTCTCGCCGGACGGTCGCCTCTCTTACTGCAACGCCGGCCAGAACCCGCCGGTGCTGCTGTCGTCGCGCGGCGGCGCGCTCGTGGTCGAGCGGCTCGAGGTGGGCGGTACCCTCATCGGCGCGTTTCCCGGAGCGGCGTACGACGAGGCGGAACTGCAGTTGTCGCCGGGCGACACCATCGTGCTCTTCAGCGACGGCGTGACCGACGCGCAGAGCGCGGACGACGACGACTTCGGCGACGACCGGCTGATCCAGGTGCTGACCGCCGCAGCGGGGAGCCCGCCCGAGGAGATGCTGCGCGTGCTCTTCGAGGCGGTGCAGCAGTTCTCGCGCGGCGCGGTCCAGTACGACGACATCACGGCGGTGGTGCTGCGCTATCTCGGGCCGCCGAGCGCGGCCTAGTCGCGGCACCTGACGCTGAGCCGGCGGGCGGGGCGGGGGCCGGTCGGCGTCCTCCGGTGCTGCGGCCGGGAACGGTCGCTTCGCCTTCCGCTGCTCTCCCGTTCCGGCTCCCTGGGTCCTCAGTCGCCATCCTGTCGGCCTGGCACAGTCGGACTCCGCCGGCCCCCCGCCCCGCCCGCCGGCCTTGCCGCGATGTGCCCGCGCGCCAGGCTCGCCGACGTTCCCGAGGGCTCGCACGGCGCTGCGCGGGGCTCGATCCTTCGTGCTGACCCCCTCGGAGTTCGTATCGAGGGGCTCACTGTTCGCGAAACAGGGCTCGATGTTCGCGCGAAGGGGCTCGCAGTTCGTGAAATGGGGCTCGAAGTTCCCGAGATGGGCCACGACTTACGCGTGAGACCCCCTCGCGGCACAGCGTTTGTCGGCCAACGTGCGCGAAAAGGGGCTCGATGTTCAGCTCGAAGGGCGCGCTGTTCAGCTCGCAGGGCTCGATGCACAGCGAAAACGCCAGATGCACACTCGTTTCATGCCGACATTCAGTTCTGGCATGGCGAGATCCATGTCGAGGTGGCTCGGGCAGGCCTGGTCTGTGAGCGAAGCCAGCGTTCCCGTGGGGTGACGGCGGGCGGGGCGGGGGCCGGGCGGCATCCGACTGTGCAAGGCCGCAAGTCGTGCGACCCGCGAGCCATGGAGCCCGGAACGCGAGCGGAGCCGATTCCGCCGAGCGCGTTCCGCCCCTGTGTTTCGGGACGTTGGGATCAGCTCGAACGTGTCTCGCGCCTGACGACCGGGGCAGCGGATCCGGATCTACGCGCTCGGGGAGCGTAAGGGTACGAGCGGAGCGAGCGTTCCCGGCCGCCGCACCGGAGGAAGCCGCCCGGCCCCCGCCCCGCCCGGCGGTTCAGCGTGAGGTGCCTCGCCTCTACATCGACTCGCGGAACTCGACCGTCGGGTTCTTGTCCATCGTGAACCGCAGCTCCCAGTTCGACTGGAAGAGCAGCACCGGACGCCCGAGCCGGTCGGTGCACTGCAGCACGCCGCTCATCGGCGTCTGCACCGACGACGGGTCCTCGGTGATGATCCAGCGGGCCGCGACGTGGGCCATGCGATCGACGGTGCACTGGATGCCGTATTCCGCCTGCAGCCGCGCCTGAATCACGTCGAACTGGAGCTGGCCGATCACGCCGACGATCGGGTTGCGCACGCCGTGGATCGGCATGAAGACCTGCAGCAATCCTTCCTCGGAGAGCTGCAGCACCGCCTCGTCGAACCGCTTGTGGCGCAGCTCGCCGGGACGCAGCATCGCGAACTGCTCGGCGGGGAACTGCTGAATCGGCGGGAAGCGCACAGCCTTGCCGGCATAGAGCGTGTCGCCGATGGCCATGCGTCCCGGATTGACCACGCCGACGACGTCGCCCGGATACGCCTCGGGCACCGTCTCGCGGTCGCGCCCGAAGAAGCGGTAGACGCGCGAGAGGCGGAGCGGTGTGTCGAGCCGCGCGTTGGTGACCAGCATGTCCTTCGCGAGGCGTCCGGAGCAGACGCGCACGAACGCGACACGGTCGCGGTGGCGCGGGTTCATGTTCGCCTGAATCTTGAAGATGAAGCCCGAGAAGTCCGGGTCGTCGGGCTCGACGAGCACGTCACCCTCGGCCGGCCGCGGCGCGGGGCTCGGCGCCAGCGACAGCAGCGCCTCGAGGAACGGCTCGACGCCGAAGTCGTTCAGGGCGCTGCCGAAGAAGACCGGCGTCTGCTTCGCCAGGCGGTACTGCTCGCGGTCGAATCGCGTGCCGGCGCCGGCGATGATGTCGACCGCCTCGATGAGCGCCTGCTGCCGCCGCTCGCCGACCAGGCCGGTCACCTCCTGCGAGTCGGGGGCCGCGACCAGCAGCGGCTCCATCCGGCGTCCCGTCTTGCGCCGCTCGTACAGCAGCACCGAATTCGCGTCGAGGTCGTAGACGCCCTTGAAGTCGGGGCCATCCCCGAGCGGCCAGTTCCTCGGCGCGGCCGCGATGCCGAGCACCTTCTCGATCTGGTCGAGCAGCTCGAACGGGTCGCGCGCCGGCTGATCCAGCTTGTTGATGAAGGTGAGCACCGGCAGGCCGTGCTGGCGGCAGACGTCGAACAGCTTGAGCGTCTGCGGCTCGACACCCTTCGCGGCGTCGAGCACCATGACGACGCTGTCGACGGCGAGCAGGGTGCGGAACGTGTCTTCGCTGAAGTCCTGGTGGCCCGGCGTGTCGAGCAGCGTGACGTGGTGCCCGTGCAGCTCGAACTCGAGCGCCGAGGCGCTGATCGAGATGCCGCGCTGCTGCTCCATCTCCATGAAGTCCGACACGGCGTGCCGCTGCGTCTTGCTGCCGCGGACGGCGCCGGCCAGCTCGATGGCTCCCGCGTAGAGCAGGAGCTTCTCGGTCAGCGTGGTCTTGCCGGCGTCGGGGTGCGAGATGATCGCGAACGTCCGCCGGCGGGCAATCTCGCGCCCGAGGGTGTCGGAGGCGGCCGTGGCGTCATCGAACGAAGGGGCCATCCAGACAGGGTACAACAGGCGCCCCGGCGCCGGCCGCTCAGAGCGACACCAGGGTGACGCCCGGGTTCCCCGGATCCAGCCGGAATCCACGGACGCTCGGGATGCCGCGCAGGCGCGTGTGGAGCGCCGCCCGCAAGCGCCCACCGCTGCGCCCGTGGATCACCCGCAGTTCGAGCGCGTCGGCGAGCAGCGCCTCGTTGAGCGCGCGGTCCACGATCTCGAGCGCCTCTTCCACCGTCCGGCCGTGCA
>CANIAI010000075.1 GCA_947465275.1 Acidobacteriota bacterium
CGTCGAGGGCGCGCGTGTTCCGGGCGGCTGGGTCGCCAGCCAGCGAGAGAAGTCGTAGTTGTCGACGAAGTCGTTCCCGGCCGAGAAGCTGCTGCTCATCCCGAAGAAGAACAGCTTCACCTCCCGCGGGTGCCACTGGTATCGGTCGATGAACTCCTCGAGTCGGCGCACCTGCCTCGCGGTGCCGCTCCCCGGATACCCGAGGTTCGCGCATGCGACCCGCAGCGTGCCGCAGTAGAAGCTGGCGAATGTCTCGTCGTCGGCGAGTCCGTAGCCATAGGTGAACGAGTCGCCGAGCAGGATGACCTCGGGACTCCCGTCCGTTCCCGGAACCCGGTGGGCCCTCGGCGTGATGGTCGTCCTGGCGTCGTACTCGTTGGACACCTGACGATAGACGCTTCCAGGCTCGAACCACTCCTCGATCGGCTGGCCCTCGAGCGTCAGGTTGGTCCGCCCGTCGTTGAGCGGGAAGAACAGCCGCACCACCGCTTCCGCCAGCGCCAGGCTGACGACCAGCGACACGGCGAGCATCGTCAGCCGAAGCACCCACTCCCGCCCCGGGGAGGGGGTCAGTCGAGCTGGAACTCGGTCTGCCACTGCGAATCCTCTTTCCACTCTGGCTGCGCGGTCTTCTCGAGCACGAACGGCCCCAGCACGAGCGTATCGATATGCGTGCGCATGAAGCACCGGTACGCGTCTGCCGGGGTGCAGACGATCGGCTCGCCACGCACGTTGAACGACGTATTCACGACGACGCCGCACCCGGTCTTCGTGTCGAACGCCTTGATCAACTTGTAGTAGCGCTCGTTGACGTCAGGGCTCACCGTCTGCACGCGTGCCGAGTAGTCGATGTGCGTGACCGCCGGGATGTCGGACCTCGGCACATTCAGCTTGTCGATGCCCCAGAGCTGGTGCTGGTCGGCCGTGAGCGGGATCCGTCGATGTTCCTGGACCGGCGCCACGAGGAGCATGTACGGGGAATCCGTATCGAGCTCGAAGTAGTCAGACACCCGTTCCCGGAGCACCGATGGCGCGAAGGGCCGGAAGCTCTCGCGGAACTTGATCTTCAGGTTCATCTGGGTCTGCATCTTCGGACTGCGGGGATCCCCGAGGATGCTCCGCCCGCCCAGTGACCTGGGGCCGAACTCCATGCGACCGTCGAACCACCCGATCACCTTTTCGTCGGCGAGCATGCCGGCTACGGTGTCAAACAGGCGGTCGTCGTCCAGCCGCGTGTAGCCGGCACCGATGCTCTTCAGGTACGTCTCGATCTCCTCGGGCGTGAATGACGGTCCAAGGTACGAGCCCTTCATCGCATCACGCCCGGGCACCACGGTTCGCGGCTTCCCGAGGTGTCGATGGTGGATGAGCGTGGCGACACCGAGCGCGCCGCCCGCATCGCCCGCGGCAGGCTGGATCCAGACGTTCCGGAACGGACCCTCGCGCAGCAGCCGGCCGTTGCCGACGCAGTTCAGCGCGACGCCGCCCGCCATGCAGAGGTTCTCGGAGCCGGTCTTGCGGTGCGCGGTCCGCGCCATGCGGAGCATGACCTCTTCACACACCACCTGCACCGAACGGGCGAGGTCCATCTCCCGCTGGGTGAGCTTGCTCTCGGGAACGCGCGGGGGACCACCGAAGACGTCGTTGAAGGCCTCGCTCGTCATCGTGAGGCCGGCCAGGTAGTTGAAGTACTTCTGGTTCAGGCGGAACGATCCGTCCTCACGCAGGTCCATCAATTCCTTGTAGATCAGGTCGACGTATTTCGGTTCCCCGTAGGGCGCGAGGCCCATCACCTTGTATTCACCGGAGTTCACCTTGAAACCGGTGTAGTAGGTGAACGCCGAGTAGAGCAGCCCCAGCGAGTCCGGCCAGAGCAACTCATCGACGATCTCGAGATCGTTCCCCGTGCCGTGCCCGATCGAGGCGGTCGCCCACTCACCGACGCCGTCGATGGTCAGGATCGCCGCCTCGTTGAACGGCGAGGGGAAGAACGCACTGGCGGCGTGCGACTCGTGGTGCTCCGCGTAGAGCACCTCGCCCGACCATCCCAGCTGCTTCTTGATCTCCTGATCGATGTACAGCTTCTCCTTGATCCACAGCGGTCCCGCGAGGAGGAACGACTTGAAGCCCTCCGGGGCGACCCCGAGGTAGGTCTCGAGGATGCGCTCGAACTTGAGGATCGGCTTGTCGTAGAAACCGACATGCGTCAGCTGATCGACGGTGATCCCGGCATCCTTCAGGCAGAACTCCACCGCGCGATGGGGGAAGTCGGAGTCAGCCTTCTTGCGGGTGAAGCGTTCTTCCGATGCGGCGGCCGCGATCTCGCCGTCGACGACGAGACAGGCGGCGCTGTCGTGGTAAAACGCGGAAATTCCGAGGACGTAAGTGTGACTCATGGGACTGAGGGGCTACTTGCGGAGCAGGAATGGACCGCAGACGAGCAGGTCGAGACTCGAGCCGTAGAAGACTCTGACCGCGTCGCGCGGGCTGCACGCAATGGGCTCGTGAAAGCCATTGAAGGAGGTGTTGACAACATACGGCAGCCCGGTCGACCGCCCCAGCGACTCGAGCAGCCACCTGAATCGTCTCGGCGTCGTCTCGTCAACCGTGTGGACACGGACGGCAGCGGACGCGGCGGGCAGGGCGTGCCGAAAGCGCCCGGGCTCGCGCGGCGTGAACTCGCATTCCATGAAGGGGGCACGAGTCGGCCCCTCGAACAGCTCGCTGACCGAGGATTCGAGCCCGCTGAACGCGTAACCGCGCCAGGGCTCGCGCTGCTTGAGAAAGTGGTTCATGTTCTCGAGGACGTACGGGGACGACGGGCTGCCGAGGATGCACCTGGCACCCAGGGCCCGCGGACCCCACTCCATGGCACCGTCGAACCAGCCAACGAGCTCGCCGCGGCTGAGCGCGCCCACGACGGCATCGGTAATCGCCTCGTCGGACTCCCACGCGTACGGGAGCTTGCAGTTGTCGAGCGTCGCCTTGATTTCGTCCTCGCGATACGTGGGGCCAAGGAAGGGCGACACCTGCTGCGGTGCGCAGCCCGATGCCAGCATCGCGGCTCCCACGGATAGTCCCGGCTCGCCGGGGTCGACCGGCACGAAGACGTCCAGGAACGCTCCGCTCGTCCTGATGGCGCTGTTCAGGGCCGATTGGTAGAACAGACTGCCGCCGACGCAGAGCCTCTCTTCTCCGGTGGCCGAGCGCACCACGCGCAGGAACTGCAGGACGATCTCTGACAGTCGGCCTTGAACGGCCGCGGCGAGTCCCGCCAGACCGAGGGAGCCGTCGGCGCCTTGTTCATCTCGCAGTCTTCCCAGTACGTCCCGCCAGTTCGTGGCGAGGCTCAGACCCTCACCCGAAAAGTCGATGAGTCTGTCGACCTCACCCAGCCTCGCGCGCGGGACGAGCCGCGCGAGCGCTTCCATCCTGAGAACGGCAGCCGCGCCGGTGAAGCCAAGCACCGCGGCGAATTGGGCGTAGACGTCGGTGAACCCGACGGAATCCCATCGGATGTCCAGCTGACGGACCGTCGCTCCGTGTCCCACCCAGACCGACGTGCGGGGCGCACTGTGATCGCAGACGACGATGGCAGCACGGTCGTACGGCGAGGTGAGGAAAGCCGTGGCCGCCTGGGCCTGATGGCGGTCGACCACCTGGGTGCCCGAGCCGGGCGAGCGCTCTCCCGCCGGACCTGCCTGGACGAAGCGGGAGACGTCGAGACGCGTGCGGCCATGTCTGACGAGGAGTTCGTCGAGAGCCTCGTCCGGCAGACCCGTCGGGTTGCAGCCAGCACCGCGCACACGGGTGATCCGCTCCTGGCCGCAGACGCCCAACAGGCGCTGTTCGTCCAGGAGGGTCACGCTGCCGTAGCGCGTGTGCCCTCCGATCCCCGCAGTCAGACTCATGAGATAGATACCGAACCGGACACCGGAGCCGATTCGCACCGGCCCCTATGGTTGTCTCAGCAAAGACCAATCCGTCCCATCCGTGGGCCGTCAGAACAGTTCTTAACTGACTGAATCGAAAGGATCTACGAAGGCTTGAGACGGACAGGACGGCGGAGGAGCGGGGCCTGGACGCAGCAGTTAGTCATCCTGGCAGAAGACTAAACTGGCGTGGCGTCCAGCACTCTACCGTGGCTTCCGGAGGCGATAGACAGCGTAGCTGCTGGTCGGGCCGTCATCGCCAGCCGCCAGCCAGACGGCATCCGTGAGGCTGCCGATCGCAGAGAAGAGCGGCTGACCGAACACGAGCCGGTCGCTGATGCTGAGCCGCCCGTCCGCCAGGTGCGTCTCGGTCAGGGCGCCGTCGTGTGCAGACACGATGAGGAGGGATACGCCGACCGGTGAAGCCGATGAGACCAGCCCGGAGGGCCGGCCGGCAAACGGGCCGTACGTCTGGCCCCCGGAGGCGAGCGCTTCTCGTAGTTGCCAGCCAGCCGCCACCGCCTCGAGACTCAGGACGACACCGTGACTGTCGACGGCTACACCGACGGCAGCCGCGGGACTGGAGGCGTAGACGGGGGGGGCTGCTCGGTGACCCGTGGCTCCCTGCCCCTCGGGGTCAACGCGGAGCACAACGCCGTCGTACGGGGGGAGTCCTGCCCCCGCCGGAATGGCGATGTAGAGGTGCCCGGCCGGATCCAGCGCCATCGAGGGCGTCGCATCCTCGTGGACGATGATGCCCGCCACGATGGTGTGCGGAGTCTCGAGACGGTGGTTCAGGCTCTGATACCGCGTGAGGTGCAGCTCCCGGAGACCAGACCTCGGCTCGCCTGAACGAAGGACGTAGACGTGACCGGTCGTGTCGACATCGGACGCTGCCAGGGCTGCGTGAACGATGCTGCCAGCCCACTCCGGCTCGAGCGCGACGATTGGAGCGTCAAGCGGACCGGCGGCTGCGATGACCCGTCCGGCACGCTCCGCGATCAGGAGGGTGCCGTCGGGCATGGACACCAGGCTCGAGACGCTGCCTCCCCCGGTCGCCACCAGTTCTCTCGTGAAGCAGGCGCCGGTGAGGCTGCTCACACAGGGGGCCGCCACGGGCGCCCTGAGAGCAGCAGACGAAGGACCGGAAGAGCTGAGTGCCGGTCTGGGGCAGGGGGCACGTCCCGCGAGGCAGGGCAGCGCTCCGCCGGAGTTGGTCGGCGGTGGCGGATCGGCTTGAGAGCGCCCGTCGAAAAACAGATCCGGCGTGCGACTGCCCACCACGCCAGCGGACGAATACGCCGCGACGGAGATGAACACGCCCCGGCCAACCTCCAGTCCCTGGAGGGTGTAGGTGGTATTCCGGCGTACATCGACCTGAGAGTCGACGCTGCCGGGAACGCTGCTGAGATAGACGAAGTAGCCGCCCACGTCCCCGGAGACAGGGTCCCACGCGATGGTGATGCTTCGGGTCTGGGCGAAGGCCTGTCCGTGCGACAGGAGCCCGACGAGCAGCACGAGTCGAGCGGTGGACCAGACCCGGATGGCGATGTGCCTCCAGGAGCTGGTCCCCGTCATCTCTCCACCGGTGAGTGCGAGCGCGACACGCATCGGATTGGCTGGGATTATAGCCCCGGTCCCACGGATGGGACCGGGGGTGTTCTATCGGGTGAAGGACGCGGGAGCGCTGGCGGTGCCGCCGTAGCTGTTCACGGCACGGACCCTGGCGGTATAAGAGCCGGCGGCCAACGACCGGACGGCGGCCGAAATATCGGCGCGGCACTCACCAGAGACAACGGCAGGCTTGCCGATGTTGACCGTGCTCACCATGGCGCCGGTGCTCGTGTAGAGCTCCACGACGTAGTAGTCGACGTTCGCGTTGTCCGTGGAGGGGACAAACACCGCGGTCGCGGTGGTTTGGGTCTGGGTTCCGGTGACCGTCAGGGCCACCGGTGCGGAGGTGGTTGTCGCTCCCGTGTTGTCCGTCGCGACGGCGGTCAGGCTGTAGGTTCCAGCCGCCACCCCCGACCACGACAGGGTGTAGGGAGCAGAGGTATCCGATCCGATGAGGGTGCTGCCGACGTAGAAGCTGACTCGTGCCACCGTTCCATCGGCATCTGACGCGGTGGCGCTGAGACCGACGGTGGCTGGTGCCGGCCCGACGCTCGCGCCGCTGACGGGTGCCGTGATGGCCACGAGCGGTGCGGCGTTGGTCTGGCTTGTCGCAACCTGGACGGTCACGTTCGTCGTGCTGGTGGCACCGTCATTGTCCCGTGCGACCGCCGAGAACGTGTGGCTGCCTGTGGAGGTCGGCTGCCAGTTCGTGGCATACGGGGCGGTCGTGTCGGTGAGGTAGAGGTTGCCATCGACGAAGAAGTCGACCCGGCTGACGCTGCCATCAGGATCAGTGGCGTTCACCGTCAGCGCGACCGACTGCGTCGGGCTGTAGGTGGCCAGCGGCGCCGGCGACGTGAATGACACCGAGGGTGGCGTGTTCGCCGCGGTGCCTCGGAGCTGGATGCTGGTGCCATCGAACACAGCGGTCGCCGGGATGGCGGTGTCGTGGCTGGTGACCGCGAGCCCGACATAGAAGGTCGATGGCAGGTCAACGGTTTCGCTGCCGACGAGCGTCCAGGTCACGCCGTCACTGCGATACGCCGTGATGGTGGTACCACGTTTCTCGAGCTTCACCCAGACGGAAGCCCCGCCCGCGCCGCCGGAGCTGCTGTTCGTCGAATAGCCATTTGCCGGACGCCGCTGGAAGGCGAGGCCCCTCGCTCCAGACACGAGCATGAAGGCGTGGGCCGAATCGGCGCTGAGTGATCCGCGGATCATCACGCCGGCCTTGCTCCACTCGTTTGGCGCGTTGAGGGACGACACGCGGGTGTAGAGATCGAGGTCACCCGAGGCGCGTTGATAGATGTACCGGAACTGGTCGCTGGTTCCGTAGATGTCTGTTCCTCCGGACGACGCAGTCAGGCTGCTCCCGACGGGGCTGGCCTCGCCAGGCAGGGTGGCGGCGCCGACGGCCGCCGTGGCCCACGGTGCCGGAAGCGGGGCCGGCACGACGGAGACGTTCGACACGTTGGCCGTCGTCGTGCGCGTCGCGTCATGGCTCGTGACCGCGATGCCGACGTATGCAATCGGATCGAGCGGAACCGTTCCCGAGATGATCTGGTGCCAGTTGACGCCGTCGAGCGAGTCGTAGGCGGTAACGCTGCTGCCTCGCCGATCCAGCCGCACCCAGCCAGGGGCCGCAATGGCCGCCCCCGCGGCGCTGAGCGTCGTGGCGCCATCGGAGGTCCGGGCCTGGAGTGCCGCGCCCCGTTCCGCCGAGATGAGGGTGAAGCCATTCTCCGAGGTGGGAGACAGGGAGCGTCGGATCATGACGCCGACCTTCGCCCAGGCATTCACGTTCAGGAGGGAGTCCACTCGAGCGATCACGCTGCCGTCGCCCGCGAGCGGCCGGTAGACAAACGTGAATGCGTCGGAGCTACCCCAGATGTCCGCGCTGCGACTCGTCAGCGAAAAGCCCAGGCAGCTGGTGGTCGCGGACGTGCAGGCTATCTGAGCTGCTCCGCTGTCGTTTGCACCTCCAATCGCCGTCACGGTCCAGCCCTGCGCCATCTGCGCGGATGCCGGCGAGGGTGGCCACAGGAGAAGGAGCAGGATCGCAGCGGAGAGAACGCTGCGCGACGACGTCAGGAATCTGAAGTTCATGTGCACTAGGAATCAGTAGCTCGCGCCCGTTCCGCAGGGCGCGCTGGCAGGCGCACGCCAACTGTGCAGATCGAGTACCAGAGGCGCGGACTTCGTAACCCCTAGCTATACAGACGCTTACAGCGACTGCATAGAATATTTGCAGCGACTTCTGGAAGTAAAGTGTTTACGGTGTGCCAAATCTTCCTGCGCACCAGCTCTGGAGCCGGGCGGCGGCAGGTGAAGGATTCCGTGAGGCAGCTGGACCGCTGGGCCGGCCCGAGGTGTGGCCTGGCCCTCAACCGGCGGCTCCGGACAGCAGAGATACAAACAGAAAAGCCCGTTACGCAACAGCGTAACGGGCTCCATGCAGCAGTGTTTGACTGCTAACAAATAATCCCCGGCAGCGACCTACTCTCCCACGCACCTACGCACGCAGTACCATCGGCGGTAGCAGGCTTAACTTCCGTGTTCGGAATGGGAACGGGTGTGACCCTGCCCCTATGACCACCGGGAAATGGGCTCATCGACATAGTCGATGAATCTTGGTTGTCCGGGGTCCGAACGAGTGGTGCGCAACCATCAGTCGCACAACATCACCCATTCGATCGTCCCGAACTATCTCAAAGAGCAAACCAGCCCATGAACAGCCTGGGCCGGCTCAACTGAATATCCTGCAAACGGTAGTCTCTTCTCACCACAGTGAAAGAAGAGAAATATGGTCAAGCCTCACGGCTAATTAGTACCAGTTAGCTTAACGCATCGCTGCGCTTCCACACCTGGCCTATCAACCTGGTCGTCTACCAGGAGCCTTTAGAGGTCTTTCGACCTGGGAGATCTCATCTCGTGGAGGGTTTCACGCTTAGATGCCTTCAGCGTTTCTCCCTTCCGGACGTAGCTACTCGGCACTGCCGCTGGCGCGACAACCGATACACTAGAGGTCCGTCCAACCCGGTCCTCTCGTACTAAG
>CANIAI010000076.1 GCA_947465275.1 Acidobacteriota bacterium
AAGAGCATCTTCGAGCTGTCACCGCTGACGATCTGCAGAATCCACATGGTGTCCGGGGCAGGCAACTTTTCCGGCGCGGCCTCCGTCTCCTCTCCCGTTCACCGGGTCGGAGGCGACTCTGGTGTGAGGGCTGCCCATGAACACCCCACGTCCGCGAATCTTCGTCATCGGCGCCGTCCTGCTGGTCGCAGGGGCCGGGGCCGCCTACGCCACGCTCGGGAACGCCGCGCCCGCCATCGACCCGGCGAGGCTCGCCACGGTCGAGCGCGGAACGATGCGCCGATCGGTGGTGGCCACCGGAAAGGTCGAGCCGGTCACGCGCATCGAGCTGAAGTCGAAGGCGAACGGCATCATCGAGCGGCTGCACGTCGACGTCGACCAGCTCGTCGGCCCTGGTGACGTGCTCGCCGAACTCGACAAGGAGAATCTTACCGCACGGCTTCGAGAGGCCCGGGCCTCGCTGCAGGCCGCCGAGGCGTCGCAGCAGGCGGTGGCCGCGCAGCTCGAGAAGAACCAGGTGGAGGCCGAGGCCCCCGACGTCGCGTTCGCGGCACGGAGCCACCGCCGCGCGCTCCAGCTGTTCGACCAGAAGCTCGTGTCGCAGTCGTCGCTCGACGACGCCGCCGGGGCGCTCGAGGGAGCGCAGAACCGGCAGCGTGCGGCGCAGGGGCAGCTGGCCGTGAGTCGCGCACGACTGGTCGAGGCGAAGGCGGTCGTCGAACAGGCGCGCGCGGCGGTTGCGCGCGCGGAAGAGGAACTCACCAACGCGACCCTGCGCTCACCGATCCGCGGGACGGTGCTCACGCGCGACGTCGAGGTCGGCAGTCCCGTGTCGTCGATCCTCAACCTCGGCGCCAACGCCACGCTGGTGATGACGATCGGTGACATCGAGCAGGTGTTCGTCCGGGGGCGCGTGGACGAGAGCGACATCGGCCGCGTGCGTGTCGGGATGCCGGCCCGCATCACCACCGAGAGCTTCCCCGAGCGCACCTTCGAGGGGAAGGTGACCCGCATCTCGCCCATCGGGGTCGAGAAGGAGAACGTCACCACGTTCGAGGTCAAGGTCTCGATCGACAACCCCGACCACGTGCTCAGGGCCAACATGACCGCCAACGCCGAGATCGTGCTCGAGGAGATCGCCGGATCGCTGCTGATTCCCGAGTCGGCCGTCAGCTGGGACGAGGAACGGAAGCCGTTCGTCGAGACGCCTGACGCCGCCGCGACGTCGGGACGACGGCGCGTGCCGGTGAGGCTCGGCGCGGGCAATGGCACACGCGTGCAGCTCCTGGACGGGCTCCGTCAGGGCGAGACGGTCATCCTGCCGCAGTAGGAGCCAACATGCGCGACCTGCTGATTGACGTCGTCCGGAACCTTCGCGCCAACCGGCTGCGCAGCGTCCTGACGATGTTCGGCATCGCCTGGGGCGTCGTGGCCGTGGTCGTCCTGTCGGCCACCGGCGAGGGCTTCCGCCGCGGCAACGAGCACGTGCTCCAGGAACTCGGGCGGAACGTCGTGATCGTCTTTGGCGGGCGCACCTCCGCGCAGGCGGGCGGTGAACGTGCCGGACGTCGCATCTACCTGACGCTGGCCGACGCCCGGGCGCTCGCCACGGCGTCACGCGCGATCGCGGTGGTCAGCCCGGAGATCCAGCGGACCGGCGTACGGGTGAAGAGCCCGTTCAACGCGGGCGCGCTCACCGTCGACGGCATGGAGCCGGCCTACCAGCGGATTCGCACCATCGAGGTCGCGCGCGGGCGGCTGCTCGACGAGGCTGACGAGGCGGGAGCCCGCCGCGTCGCGCTGGTCGGCGCCGATGCCGCCGTGCAGCTGTTCGGCCGCCGGGACCCGCTCGGTGCGAACGTCTCGCTCGACGGCTTCCCGTACACCGTCGTGGGCGTCATCCGGAAGAAGGAGCAGGACAGCAGCTACAACGGGCAGGACAACGAGAAGCTGTTCGTGCCGTTCGCGGCCATCGCCCGCGACTTCCCGCGGACCGACGCGCCTGATGGCTCGCTCTCGCAGATCGTGCTCGCTCCGGCTCCCTTCGTGCTCGACGGCCTCGAGCCCGCGCTGCGCGCGCGGACCGGCCGCGTGGACGACATCCGCTGGCCGCTGCACGCCGAAGTGCGTCGCGTGCTGGCGTCGCGGCACCGGTTCGATCCTGACGACCAGGACGCGGTCACGCTCTGGGACACCAACCTGCAGTCGCTGATGTTCGGCCGGATGATCGACACGATGCGTCGGTTCTTCTCGCTCGTCGGGCTCGTGACGCTCGGCCTCGGCGGCATCGGCGTGATGAACATCATGCTGGTCGCCGTGCGCGAGCGCACCCGCGAGATCGGCGTGCGCAAGGCGCTCGGTGCGACCACCCGCGACATCCAGCTGCAGTTCCTGACCGAGGGGATGCTGCTGACGCTCATCAGCGGCGCGGGCGGATTCATCGTCGCCCTCGTGGTCTGCGGGCTGGTCAACCAGCTCCCGATGCCCTCGCGCTTCCAGGGGATGACGCTCACCTGGGAGGCGGGCGTCCTTGCCCTTGCCGCGCTGGGCGCCGTCGCCGTGGCCGCCGCGGTCTATCCCGCCACGCGGGCGTCGAGGCTGCCGCCCGTCGAGGCGCTGAGGTTCGAGGCATGACCGTCGTCCGAGAGGCGCTCACGGGACTCGTGCGGAACCGGGCGAGGGCCGCCCTGGCCACGCTCGGCATCTCGTGGGGCATCGTGTCGGTCGTCGTCCTGCTCGCGTACGGGGAGGGCTTCGGTGCGGCGCTCGAACGCGGCTTCCGCGGCGCCTTCGGTGACGGCGTCACGATCATGTTCGGCGGCCAGACGAGCCTGCAGGCGGGTGGGGAGCGGGCGGGCCGCCGGCTGCGCCTGCGCCTCGCGGACGTCGACGCGGCGGCGTCGGCGGTGCCGCTCGTCCGCGCGTGGAGCCCCGAGTACATCCATGAGGTCACCGTGGCAAGCGGCACGCGGCAGGCGAGCTACCTGGCCCGCGCCGTGGCGCCGGTCTACGGCATCATCCGGAATGAGCCGGTGCTGGCGGGACGCTTCCTGGACGCCGAGGACGTGCGGCTGCAGCGACGGGTCGTGTTCCTCGGCAGCGAGGTGGCGCGGAAGCTGTTCGGTGCCGGGGATCCGGTGGGGCAGCAGGTCCGCCTGCAGGGGATGCTGTTCACGATCGTCGGCGTGCAGAAGGAGAAGATCCAGCTCGCGAACTACAACCGTCCGGACAAGGAGTGCGTGTTCATTCCCTACACCACGGCCGGCCAGCTCTGGAACACCGAGTACCTGAACGACTGGGTCTACCAGGTGGTCGACCCGGCGCAGGGTGCGCGGGCGACGACGCTCGTGCGTGAGCAGCTCGCGCGGCGGCTGCGGTTCAACCCGGCCGACGAGCGGGCGCTGCGGGTCTTCGGGTCGGAGCAGACCGAGAAGATGACGTCGGGCATCGTGCTCGGCCTCAAGCTGGTGCTCGGCTTCATCGGGGTGCTGACGCTCGCCATCGGCGGCGTCGGCGTGATGAACATCCTGCTCGTGTCGGTCACCGAGCGTACGCGCGAGATCGGGTTGCGGAAGGCGCTCGGTGCCAGGCGGCGCACCATCCTGGCGCAGTTCCTGGTCGAGGGGCTCGTCACCACCTTCGCGGGGGGCGCGGCCGGCGTCGTCATGGCCTGCGCCGCCGCGTGGGCGCTCTCGCCACAGCCGTTCCTCTCGGAACTGCTCGACGACGCCACGCGCGCGGGCGACATCCACCTGGTGATCTCGCTGCGGCTGCTGGGCACCGCGGCGGGTGTGCTGATGGTGGTCGGGCTGGCCAGCTCCCTCGTGCCCGCCTGGCGCGCGTCGCGCCTCGATCCGATCGAGGCCTTGCGCTACGAGTGACTCTGGTGAGATGGTCGGGACGTGAGTCCGACCATCGAGCCGTCATTCAAGGGGTGGGCGAAGCCGGGACCGGTGCCGCCCGGAGCGCACGAGGACGTTGACGTCCCCGGGGACGAGACCCTCGACGCGATCAGCGGCCACTTCCGCATCTTCCAGCTCCGGCAGGGACATCGCTTCTCGACCGACGACATCCTCACGGCCTGGTACGGATCGACGTGCGTGCCGACGGCCTCCCGGGTGCTCGACCTCGGCTCCGGCATCGGCTCGGTGGCGACGGTGGCGGCGTGGCGCCTCCCGGGAGCGCGGCTCGTCACCGTCGAGGCGCAGGACGAGAGCGTCCGGCTCTCCCGCAAGTCGGTGGCCTACAACGGGCTGAGCGACCGCTGCGACATCCGGCACGGCGACTTCAGGGACGGCACGCAGCTCGCGGGCGAGGCGCCGTTCGATCTGGTGCTCGGCAGCCCGCCCTACTTCCCCGAAGGCACCGGCCTGCACGGGGACCATCCACAGAAGATCGCCTGCCGGTTCGAGCTGCGCGGCGACATCGCCGACTACGCGCGGGTCGCGGCGGCACACCTCGCGCGCGGTGGCGTGTTCGCGTGCGTCTTCCCCGAGGAGCAGCGTGACCGGGTGGAGCGCGCGGCGGCGCAGGCGGGACTGGTGATCGTGAGGCGGAGGCCTGTGGTCTTCAGGGAGGGGGACGCGCCGCTCGTCACGCTGTTCGTGATGATGCGTGGTGGCGACCTGCCGGCGCGCGTGCATCCGACGGCTGAGGGCGCGATCTGGGTGGAGCCTCCGCTGGTCATCAGGACCAGGGACGGCGGCATCCACCCCGAGTATTCGGTCGTGAAGCTCTCGATCGGCTTCCCGCCGTAGCGCATCAGCGCCGCAGCGCGCTGGTGACCGCCGTCGCCATGTCGGCGGTAGTGGCCTTGCCGCCGAGGTCTGGCGTCTTCACCGTCTCCTCGCCGATCACCCGCTCGATGGCCGCGAGGATCGAGTCGTGCGCCGCGCGCTCGCCGAGGTGGTCGAGCATCATCGCGCCGGCCCAGATGGCCGCGATCGGGTTCGCGATCCCCCTGCCGGCGATGTCTGGCGCCGACCCGTGGATCGGCTCGAACATCGACGGGGTTGTCCGCTCGGGGTTGATGTTGCCGCCCGGGCCGACACCAAGGCTGCCGGAGATGGCCGAGCCGATGTCGGTGAGGATGTCGCCGAAGAGGTTCGAGGCCACGATCACGTCGAGCGTCTGCGGGTGGGTGACCATGCGCGCGCAGAGCGCGTCGACGTGGTACTTCTGGTACGTCACGTCGGGGAACTCCTTCGCGACCCCGGCGACGACTTCGTCCCACAGCACCATGGCGTGCTGCAGCGCGTTCGACTTCGTCGCGCTGGCGAGCAGCCTGCGCGGGCGCTGCTGGGCGACCTTGAAGGCGTAGCGCGCAATCCGCTCGATGCCCTGGCGCGTGAAGATGCCGGTCTGCGAGGCCATCTCGAGCGGCGAGCCGGCGTGCAGTCGTCCGCCCATGCCGCAGTACTCGCCTTCCGAGTTCTCGCGGACGCAGATCATGTCGATGTCGGCTGGGCCGCGATTGGCGAGCGGCGATCGGATGCCGGCCATCAGCCGCATCGGCCGCAGGTTCACGTACTGGAACAGGCGCTGGCGGACCGGCAGGATCAGCTCGCGGGCGGACACCGCGTCGGACACGCGCGGGTCGCCGATCGCGCCGAGGTACACCGCGTCGAACGTCAGCAACCGGTCGACGCCGTCGGCGTCGAGCATGCGCCCGTGCTGCAGGTAGTAGTCGCAGCCCCACGGCAGTTCCGTGAAGTCGAGCGCGAAGCCACCCTGCTCGGCGGCAATCTTCAGCACCTGGATGCCGGCCGGGATGACCTCCTTGCCGATCCCGTCTCCAGCGATGACTGCGATTCGGTACGTGTTCATAAGCTCTCGGTCCGCCTGTCTCGAAGATGAAAGCGTGCGCAGCCCTCAAGTCTAGCCCAACGTCAGCCGCGGCTCGCGGCGGCGGACGTCAGGATTGCAGGATCTGGTGGTCGGTCACTGCAATCGTGTAGGTGTCTGAGCCGAGTGCCACGAGCAGCTCGCCTTCCGACACCGTCAGGCCGAACGACGAGCGGCGCTCGAGCCGCCCGGCCAGATCCTCGAGCGGGGCACGATCGAAGGCTCGAATCACCACGGCGTCGGCGCGGTGAATCCGCTTGCCGGCCAGCTGCGCCAGGAGCTGGCGGATGTCACGGTGGGTGTAGACGGCGACGCGATCGGCGGCGCGGCTGCCCCGATGCAGCCGTTCGGCGTCGGGCATGCCGATCTCGATCCAGGTCGTGATGCGGCCGGTGAGGTCGCGGGCGACGATGGCCGGCAGATCGGCGGACGAGACGCCGGGGGTCATCTCGATGCCCGCGGTGAATTCCAGGCAGTACGCGAGCACCCGCGCCAGCATGAAGACGGCCGTCTCGGACGGGTGCCGGGCGACGCGCAGCTCGAGTTGCTCGTACAGGTTGCGATCGAGGTCGGCGAGGTCGATACCGAGGGTGTAAATGGTGGAAGCTTCAGCCACGTCCCTCCATCCTACGCCGCCAGCGTGCCCCTGACACGCCGGCGACGGCGGCGCGCTAGTCGACCGACGAGGCGATCGAACTGGTACCCCGGGCTCCGGAGCCACTGCCCACCACGGTCAGCGTCGTCGTTCTCTCCACCACCGACCCGTCCGAGCGGCGCAGGACGACGCTCACCAGGTAGTCGCCGGCCGCGATCTTCCTGAAGTCATATCGGTACGTCGCCGGTCCGTTCTCTCCGTCGAGATTGATTACGTGCGAGCCGCCCGAGAGATCCGCGCCGACCCATTCGATGGTGATGTCACGGCTGCGCGGGTCTGGCTCGACCCGCATGCGGAGGGTGACCGTTCCGCCCGCTGACGCGAAACGACCGGAGAGCTGCACCGCCAGCGGGTCCTGCTTGCGGTCTCCGGCGAAGGAGACGCTCGCGGTGAGGCCGACGAGGATGATGGCGAGGGCGATGATGCGGGTCATGACTGCGGTACCTCCTGCCCTGTCCTGAGCAACCGGGGTACCACCGACGCGTAGCACGATCGGCGAAATAAGGCCTGTTTCTGGCCTGCCGATGTGACGGTTCCTACAAAATCAGGCTTATCGCCGATTCGGCACGACAGCTTCGAAGGTATGTGCCTGAAGCGCTCACCGGGGTCGGGCCAGCGACGCCAGGAATGCCAGCGCGGCAGCGAGGATGCCGCAGATGCCCGGGTCGAGCCACCAGAACGGCGGGTGCGGCAGGAGGATCAGCGCCACCGCGGTGGCGCCGCCGGCGGCGATCGCGCAGAGCGCGTCAACGGAGGTCGCCCGCCGGGTGAAGAGGCCGCCCATGACTGGGACGAACAGGGTGACACCCAGCAGCGAGTAGAAGATGGCGAGTGCCGCCGTGACGGTCGGGAGCCTCAGGGCGAGGAGCACGCCGCCTGCCGCCCCGGTGACCGCGGCGAGACGGGCCGCCCGGACGAGTTCACCGTCGCTCGCGCCCGGACGCAGGAAGCGGCGGTAGAGGTCCTGCGAGAGTGACGTCGAGAGCATGAAGAGGATCGCGTCGCACGTGCTGACCTCCGCCGAGAACACGGCGGCGAGTGCCAGGGCGGACAGGGCCGCGGGCAACTGCTCCACCAGCACGGTCGGGAGTACCGCATTCGGGTCGGTGATGCCCGGGTGGAGCACGCGCGCCGACATCCCGAGGAGGGCTGGCGCGAGGCCGAACGCCGCCTGCGCCAGCGCCTGCCAGCCGATCCCCCACCGGACGGCGCGTTCGCTCGTGGCGCCGTAGGCCTTCTGCAGCAGCCCGGGCGAGATGATGAAGCCAGGGCCGAGTATCAGCAGGAAGGTCCAGCCGGATCGCGGCCCCGACGAGTGCAGGATGTCGGTGAACGACGCAGGCAGCGAGCCGCCGCCGAGGGCCGCCAGGCCGCCTGCCCGCTGGAGTACGAGCGGCAGCGCGGCGACGAATCCGCCCAGCAGCACGCAGAGCTGGACCATGTTGACCCACGCGGAACTGAGCAGCCCTCCGGCGACGAAGTAGATCGTCATCACGAGGGCGCTGGCCACGATGCCGACCGGACGCGGGATGTCGGCGACAACCGACAGGATCGCCGCTCCGCCGATCAGCTGCCCGGCGAGGATCGAGAGGGTGCCGAACCAGATCAGCACCGCCGTGATGCCGCGCACCGCCCGGCCATACCGCAGTTCGAGGTAGTCGCCGACCGTGTAGAGGTTGTGGGCCTTCGCGATGCGCCAGATGCGCGGCCCCACGAGGAAGGCGAGACCGAGCGAGCCGATCGCGGCCGATCCGTTCCACCACCAGGCGCTGATGCCGTCGCGGTAGGCGAGGCCGGCCGCCCCGATCGTCGTGCCCGCGCCGATGTTGGCGGCGAGCACGGTCGAGAAGAGCAGCGGAGCCCCGAGCCGGCGACCCGCCACGAAGAAGTCGGCGCTGCCGCGCACCTGGCGTGACATCCACCAGCCCATCACGACGAGCGCGATCGAATAGGCGGTCAGCAGCGCGAGGTGCAGCGACACGTCGGAACCTGGCGTGAGCGTGATGTCAGCGGAAACGGTCGGGAACCGTCCCGGCATCGCGGGCCGAGGCGAACCCGGCCAGCCCGCGCGCCTGCGTC
>CANIAI010000077.1 GCA_947465275.1 Acidobacteriota bacterium
CTCGAACTGAAGCGGCGCGAGCCGCCACCGATGGCGGCGCTCTTCGAGTCGCATCCCTGGGATGGCCCCAGCTCGGCGGAGCAGGCCTTTCTCGACGCCTCCACGCTCGACGATGGCGACCCCGCGCATGTCGATGCCGCGGCATCGGCGTACCGGCGCTCGCTCGAGATCGAGCCAGACCTCGTCCCGGCGCTGATCAACCTCGCGAACATCCACTACTCGCGCGACGAGATCGCCGAGGCGCAGGCGCTTTACGAGCGGGCGATCGCGATCGATGCCGACGTCTTCGAGGCGCACTTCAACCTCGGCAACATCTTCCATGACCTCGGACGCTATCCGCAGGCACACGAGTGCTACCGGCGCGCCCTGCGCCTGAATCCGGCGTACGCCGAGGCGCACTTCTACCTCGCGGTGACGCTCGAGAAGAGTGGACGGTCACAGGAGGCACGCCCGCACTGGCGGGCGTACCAGCAGCTCTCCCCCTCGGGTGAATGGGTCGAGCTGGCCAGGGAATTCTCGGACTGATCCGCCGGGTGTCCGGCGACCTCAGCCTCGCTCAGTAGGTGTATTCGTCGGTGGGACGCTTCTTGGGCGCGCGGCGGAGCTTGTAGTACTGGCAGTCGCCGCACCAGGCGTCGGCGTCGAACCCCGTCGTCCCGGCGTACGGCTTCACCTCGCGGTGCGTACAGAACGCCTGATTGCCGTCTTCGGCCGGCTGCTGCCAGCGGCACGAGCGGAACCGCGCGAACGCGGCAGACTCGGCCGCCGGGGCCGCGGGCGCCGCGACGGGTGACTCCGGCGTGGTCGCGGGGGCAGTCGCGTCGGCTCCCGGGGCGGGCGGGGAGCCGGGTCCGTCATTGAAGTTGAATCCCAACGGCTTTCTCCAGCGCGCGCAGGGCGCGCTCTTCCTCGGGAGCGACCAGCGTCAGCGCGCTCCCCGTGGCCTCGGCGCGCCCCGTACGTCCCACGCGGTGGACGTAGGCCTCGGGCGTGTCGGGCACCTCGAAGTTAACGACATGGGCGATCCCGTCGATGTCGAGCCCCCGGGCTGCCACGTCGGTCGCCACGAGCACCGGAAAGGTTCCGGTGCGGAATCCCTCGACGGCTGCGTTCCGCTGCTGCTGCGTCCGGTCGGCGTGTAGCGCCGTGGTACGGATGCCCAGACCAGACAGCCGGCTCGCGAGCCGGTCGGCGCCGATCTTGGTGCGGCAGAACACGAGCACGGGACCGAGCGCGTCGTGCTTCAGCCAGCGCGCCAGCCACTCCACCTTCTCGCGGGCGGCGACCACCTGCACGGCGTGCGTGATCGTCTGGGCCGGGCCGCCACGGCGGCCCACCTGCACGAGTCGCGGGTCGTGCAGGAACTCGCGCGTCAGCTTCAGCACCTCGCCCGGCATCGTCGCCGAGAAGAGCAGCGTCTGCCGCTTCTGCGGGAGCGCCCCGAGGATGCGCTGCACGTCCGGCCAGAAGCCCATGTCGAGCATCCGGTCGGCCTCGTCGAGCACGAGAATCTCGAGCTCCGTGAAGTTCACGCTGTCGTGGCGCATGTGGTCCATGAGGCGACCGGGGGTCGCGACCACGATTTCCACGCCGGCCTTGAGCGCGCGCTCCTGCACATCCATCGGGACGCCGCCATACACCGCGATGCTCGAGGTCATCGTGTGGTACGTCAGCCCCTGCACCTGGTCTTCGATCTGCACGACCAGTTCACGCGTCGGGGCGAGGATGAGCGCCCGGGTGCGCGCGGGGGTCGCCGGGTCGGGCGGCTGCGCCAGGAACTTCTGGAGGATCGGCACGAGGAAGGCGGCCGTCTTGCCCGTGCCGGTCTCGGCGCAGGCGATCACGTCGTCTCCATGCAGCGCGAGCGGGATGACGCCGCTCTGGATCGACCGCGTCTCCGACCAGCCCAGATCGCGGATGCCGCTCAGCAGCCGTGTGTCCAGCGAGAGGTTCTCGAACGGAATCGGCGCCGCGTCGAACGGGGTCGGCTCGTAGCCGACCGACGCCTGGGCCGCAGGGGCGGCCGGGGTGGTCTCGGACGGCTTGCGCCTGCCCCTGGCGGGCCGACGCCGGCGATTCGATGAGGGGGCGGGGTTGGTGTCCACGTTACCTGGCGCGGAAGGTGATGATGCCGCGCACCGGGTCGTAGGGCGATACGCCGACCGTGACGCGGTCACCGGGCACGACCTTGATACGGAAGCGGCGCATGCGGCCGCTCAACTGCGCGAGCACCTCATGACCCGCATCGCACTGCACGCGATACAGCCCGCCGGAGTGAACCGCGACCACGGTGCCCTGCATGTCGATCAGATCGTCTTTGCTCAATACCTCATCCTTTCGCCGTAAACCAGCAACGAGTGTGCCATGACCGGCTTGTTTCCGCAAGTCTTTGGTGATCTTATATTTGCGCGCAGCTGCCCTGCGCCCACCTCAGCTGGTGATCCCGCAGGATGCCCATGCGCGGGCTCGTTCCGTGCCACGGATGGGACGCGGGCGACCGCCTCAGCGTGGCGAGTCGGTCGACGGCGCACCGAGTGCGCGGACCGCCTGCTCGACGCGCACCGCGAGCGCGGCGTAGTCGTCGCCGCGCAGCCGCATGGGCGCGCCGAACGACACCCGCACCCGACCCGGCCGTGCCATCCGGTGACGCGGGTGGAGCACCCGATCAACCCCATCGAGCTGCACCGGCACGACCGGGATGTCGAGCCGTGAGCCGATCATCCCGATGCCGCCCCTGAACGGCTGCATGTCGCCCGTGTCGGCCCGCACCCCTTCCGGGAAGATGAGCACGGACCAGCCGGCACCGGTCAGCTCGCCGATGTACTGCAGCGTCTGCCGGGTGCCCGCTTCGCGCTGCGGCAGCGGGAAGGCGTTGAAGTAGGCGCAGGCGAGGTAGTAGTTGACCGAGTTCGTCAGCCGCTGCGTGCGGGTGGCCGTCCCGGGGAAGAAGTGTGCCTTGAAGAACTCCTTGGCCATCGCCGGCGCGACGCGCGCCCGCAGGCGCCCGGGCAGCGCGGCCAGGATGACCGGGACATCCATGTGGCTCTGATGGTTCGAGGCGAAGATCACCGGACCCTCGAGCGCGTCGAGGTGCTGACGTCCCTCGACCTGGATCCAGGCGAAGACGCGCGCGAGCGGCAGGATCCAGGTGGCGAGCGACAGCCGCCGCAGCAGGCGCACGGGCCACGCGCGGTTCCATGACGGGAAGGCGACCGGCTCCTCGGCCTGCTCGGCGGGACGCGGCATTTCCAGCAGCTGCTGCAGCTGCGCCACGCTTGCCGCGCCGGCGAAGCGCCCCTCGTCGATGCGCGTCTGGAACTTGTCCTCCAGGGCGACCATCAGCTCGACGCGGTCGAGCGAGCTGAGCCCGAGCTCCTCGAGCGTGGTCGCGCCGCTCACGTCGCGTCCGCGGGCGAACCGGGCGACGAGCGCCTCGACGGTGTCGCCGCCGGCGTCCGGCAGCGGTTGCGCGCCCGACAGGACCCAGTCGCGCATCGCGCGCCGCTTCAACTTCCGCGTGCCCTCGGTGCGGGGCAGCTCGGTGCCGGGCCAGACCGACGCGGCGCGGATCCTCTGGTGATCCTGCAGCTGCGCATTCGCCTGCCGCACGATCGCGTCGGCGTCGGCCCCCGCTTCGAGCACCAGCACCGCGTGCACGCGTTCCTCGGCGCCGGTGGTGACGCCGACCACGCCCGACTCGGTCACGCCGGGCAGCGCATCGAGCACCCGTTCCACGTCCTCGGGGAAGACGTTCAACCCCTCGGGCGTGACGATCATCTCCTTCTTGCGGCCCTTGATGAAGAGCCGGCCCTGCGCGTCGCGCTCGCCGATGTCACCGGTGTGCATCCAGCCCTCGGCGTCGAAGAGCCCCTCCGACTGCACGCTGCTGGCGCGGCCGCCGGGGCCGCCGTCCGGGCCGCCGTCGCCTTTCTGGTAGTAGCCGCTCGTGACGTTCTCGCCGCGCACGAGGATCTCGCCGTCCTCGGCGATCTTCACCTCGACGCCGGCGATCGGCGTCCCGACCGAGCCCTTGTTGGTCTTGAACGGATGGTTGAGCGTGACGATGGGGGCGGTCTCGGTCAGGCCGTACCCCTGCACCACGGCGAAACCCATGCGCCGCCAGAACTCCTCGAGGTCTGCCGGCAGCGGCGCCGCGCCGACGACGAACGCCCAGAACTTCAGCCCCAGCGCCCGGTGCACCCGGCGGTAGCGCCACCAGCGGGCGGCGATCGAGGTACCGGGCGGCGGCGCCTCGGCGCACTCGGGCATGGCGCGCACCACGTGCTCGCGGAGCACGTCGAGGATCTTCGGCACGCAGACGAGCACCGACACGCGCCGTCCGCGGATCAGCCGCAGGATGTCGTGCGGGTTGAAGCTGCGCGTGAAGATGACCGTGCCGCCGAGCATCGGCGGCACGTTGGTCGCCATCGACTGCCCGAACATGTGGCTGAGCGGCAGCAGGTTCACGAACCGGAGCGGCGAGAACGGCCGGGCGTACCTGCGGTACTTCAGGATCTCGCGTTCGACGGGCACGACGTTGGCGAGGACGTTCCGGTGCCGGATGACGACCCCCTTGGGGTCGGCCGTCGCACCGGACGTGAAGATCACCTGCACGACATCGTCGCGCGAGATGGTCACCGTCGGCATCGGCGCGTCGGTGCGCCAGTCGACGTCGGCGAACGGGAGCACCGGCACCCCCTCGAACGCCGTGCCTGCCGTCCCCAGGGTGACGTCCTCCCCGACGAGGAGCAGCTTCGGCTCCACGATCCGGGTCACCCGCGCGAGCAGGTCGAGGGTCGAGCGATAGTCGATCGGCACGACCACCACGCCGGCGATGACGCAACCCCAGTAGCAGGCGATCCACTCGGGGCGGTTCTCGCCCCAGAAGACCACCTTGTCTCCCTGGCGGACACCCCGGTCGGCGAGCTGCGCGGCGAAACGCCGGGCCGCGCGTCCCACCTCGACGTAGGTGAAGCTGCGGTGGCGGTAGCCGTCGTCGTAGACGAGGAACTCACCCTCGGTCGAGGCGAGGTCCCGGAAGAAGTCGACGAGGGTGTCCCGCGGCACCCCTGAATTATGATCGGAATCAGATGTCGGTCACCCCGGATCTCGCGATCGGCGCGCTGTACGAGAGCCTCCTCGAGACGGCGCTGCGCCAGTTCTTCGACCGCGCGATCCTCGATTCGGCCTCGATGCCGCCGGTGTCGAGCCACGTGGGGTTCGCGCTCGACCCGCCGCCCGACCCGTCCACCATGAGCATCCGGTGGTTCGGCACCCGCTACACGCTGCGCGCCCGGAGCGACTGGCGGTTCACGGGGCACGAGGTGCGGCTGGTGCGCGCGATCGGCGGCGTGCTCGAGGCGCGCTACCGCGCGGTGCTGAACCCGCGCATCGTCGCCGAGCGTGGTGACCTGTTCCGCGGCGCCATCGAGGACCGCTACGTCGGCGCCTTCCTCGATCCGCACGCGTACGCCATCGAGGCGCGCGAGGCGCGGGCCGACCGCATCGCCTCGATCATCGAGCTGCTGCGCGTCGCGGCGCTGTCGAGCTACGAGAACAGGCCCATCACGACCGGCATCCTGATTCTCGGCACGCGCGACGACCCGACGCGCCCGGGGCTGCTGCCGCCGCTGTCGGCGCCGACGTACACGGAGTCGCTCGCGTCCATCAAGAGCTTCTTCCGTCTGGCGGACGGCCTGCGGACGGTCTTTCTCGCCAACGCTGATGGCCAGCTGCTGGACGTCATCGACATCCAGCGCTGGGCGTCGGCGCTGCCGGCGCGTCCCTTCTCGGAAGTCGCCCGGGCCGACGCGTACGACGCCCACGCGCGTGCCACGCTGGAGCAGGGGCACATCTGCGCGGTGCTGAGCCCGTCGCGCGAGATCAAGCTGTTCGCCGAGGGAACCGAGGCGTTCACCTTCAGGGGGGCCCGATGGCACCTGCTCGATCTGCGCGCGAAGTACGACACGTGGGCGCAGGCGGTCGGGGAGCCGGCGCTCGCGAGCCGCCTGTTCGAGGCGGCGCTGAACCTGTCGGACGCCCGCGAGGGGGCGTTGTTCGTCGTGCTCCGTGACCCCGAGACCGATGTCGCCCGCCTGGTGGCCCGCGCCGACCGGCTCGACGTACCGGTGGCGAACGCGGGCCCCTCGGCCCGCCCCTCGCGGCGCGACCTGCTGCACCTCCTCGAGGGGCGATCGGTGGCCGACCTCGACATCAGCGTCCTCGTGGCGCTCGCGTCGCTCGATGGCGCGACCGTGGTGGATCGGTCGGGACGCCTGCTCGCGGCCGGCGCCATCCTGCGCCACCCGGCCACCGAGGAACTGCAGACGGGACCGGTCGAAGGCGCGCGGACGACCGCCGCCATGGCTGGCAGTCGTTTCGGCCCGGTTCTGAAGGTGAGTGAGGACGGCGCGATCACCTTCTTCGACCGCGATCGTGTCTGGGAGATCTGAGCCCCGGCGTCGGTCCGCCAGCCCAACCGTCGGCAACCGACTACAATGGTCCTCTTCATGCGCATCTTCCTGACCGGGGCAACCGGGTACGTGGGCACCGCCGTGCTCGACGCCATCGTCCGCGCGGGGCACGAGCCGCTCGCCCTCGTTCGCACGCCGGAGACGGCGGAGCGGGTTGCGACGCGAGGTGTCCGGCCCGTGGTCGGTGAGCTCGCGGCGCCTGAGAGCTGGGTCGAGGTGGCCGCGACCTGCGAGGCCATCATCCACACGGCGTTCGAGGGGACACGGCAGGGCGTGTCGCTCGACCGGCTGACCATCGACGGGCTGCTCGACGCGGCGCGGCGACGGACCGAGGCCGGGGCGGCGACCACGCTGGTCTACACCTCCGGTATCTGGGTGCTCGGCGACACACTGGAGCTGGCCGACGAGACCGCGCCGGTGAACCCGCCCGATCTCGTGGCGTGGCGTCCGTCCCACGAGCAGCTGGTGCTCGACGCGGCGTCGTCCGCGGTGCGCGCGGCGGTGATCAGGCCGGGCATCGTCTACGGCGGGGCGCGCGGCATCGTCGCCGACCTCCTGAAGGAAGGCGGCAACGGGCTCATCCGGATCATCGGTACCGGGACGAACCACTGGCCCTGTGTCTACGACCGTGACCTGGCCGACCTCTACGCCCGCGTCGTCGCCAACCCCGAGGCGCAGGGCATCTACCACGCGACCGACGAGGCCGACGAACGGGTCGAGGACATCGTCGAGGCGATCGCCGAGCACTCGAAGACCCGCGCCGACGTGCGGCGTGTGCCGATTGCCGAGGCGCGCACCAAGCTCGGGCCGATCGCCGATGCGCTCGTGCTCGACCAGCGGGTGCGGAGCCCGCGCGCCCGGACGCTCGGCTGGGAGCCGACGCTCCACTCGATCGCCGGAAACGTCGCGCGGCTCCTCGAGGAGTTCCGCGACGCCCGCGCTGCGGCCTGAACCCGGCGCTAGCCGTCCACGACGCCGTCGATCAGTCCGTACTCGAGCGCGCGCGTCGCATCGAGATACAGGTCGTTCCGCTTCGTGTCCCGGATGATCTGCTTCAGGGGGCGCCCCGAGCGCTTCGCGAGAATCTCGTAGATCTGCGTCTGCATCTGCTTGAGGCGGTCGAGGTGCTGCGCGGCGGCTGACGTCGACTGCCATCCAGCCCACTTCGCCGGCTCGTGGATCATGATCCACGAGTGCGGCAGCGCCAGCCGGCGTCCCTCGCTGGCCGCCTGCAGGACGATCGATCCCATCGAGTACGCCATCCCCTGCACGATGACCGTCACCTCGATCTGGCGGTGCACCAGCTGCCGGATCGCGTCGTGGATCGCCAGGCCGTCGGTTACGTTGCCGCCGGCGCTGTTGATGTAGAGCGTGATCGGACGCGCGCTGTCGTTCGCCAGTTCGCGTATGCGCTCGATCACCTGCCGCGCGGTGTCCTTCTCGATGTCACCGATGAGATAGACGTCGCGCAGCCGGTCGGCCGTTTCCTTGCGCAGCGTCGCTCGGACGGCGTCGATCAGATCGGCGACCAGGCGGTCGGTCAGCTCGGGGGGACGGGGCGCAGCGGGAGGGCCGAAGGGCGCACGTTCCGCCTCGGCTGTCTGCAGGGACGGGTCAGCCACGCCCGGCGGAGGTGCAAACGGGGTTCCCCACAGCCACCCGGCTTCACCGGCGGTTCATGATCGCTGTTGTAAACTGTGCGTCCACCGAGCGTGGGCCGGCGCTGCCGTCGGCCGGCGGCTCAGGAAGAGGACCCATGACCAAGATGCGTTCGAAGTACACGTCCGGGATGCTGATCGCAGCCGCGCTGCTCGGCGTCGGCCTCAGCCGTACTGTCGTGTCCGCGCAGGGCGGCAAGACCGCATGGGACGGCATCTTCACCGCCGACCAGGCCACCAAGGGCAAGGAACAGGCGATCGCCGCGTGCGGCTCGTGCCACGGCGCCACCCTCACCGGGGGCGATCTTGCGCCGACCCTGTCGGGCAAGGACTTCATCGACCACTGGTACGACGCCAAGCTGAGCGAGCTGGCGCTGCGGGTGCGCAACACGATGCCGGCGGACGCGCCGAACAGCCTCAAGCCCGAGGAATA
>CANIAI010000078.1 GCA_947465275.1 Acidobacteriota bacterium
CGGTGCCTCCGGAGGCGTGCTGCCGGCGTTCGGCAGCGGCGTTACGGCCGACGCGGCGAACTCCGCCACGATCGCCAGCGGGGTCTGGTCGGGCGAGGGCGTGACGCCCATCGCGGGCTCGAAGGCTGGCGCCGCCTCGTACGCGATCGCCACGACGGCCCAGCGTCCCTCGGCCGCCGCGCGGTCCGCGCACGCGAGCACCGGGATGACCTCGTCCAGCCGCGTGGCGACGTGCGTGACCGTCGGCGTGACGAGCCGGTGGTTCCATCCGTCCAGCGGACGGTGCGCGCGGAACAGCGCCTCCCGCATCGTGGCGGCCTGTCGAGGACTCTGTGTGCTGCTCACCCGGTCGGATCCCTGCTACTGTTACTCGATTCCCTATGAACGCCGCCCAGCCGATGCGAGTGCTCGTCGTCGAGGACGAGCAGAAGGTCGCCAACGCGCTCCGGGAGGGGCTGCAGGGCGAGCAGTACACCGTGGTCGTCGAACGGACCGGTGAGTCCGCGTTCTTCCGGATCAACACCGAGCCGTTCGATCTCATTCTGCTCGATCTGGGGCTGCCGGGTCGCGACGGCCTGCAGATCCTCAGGGCGATGCGCGAGAAGGGCATCCGCACGCCGGTGCTGGTGCTGACCGCGCGCGACACCCTCGAGGACCGCGTCGTCGGGCTCGACAGCGGCGCCGACGATTACCTCGTGAAGCCGTTCGCGTTCGCCGAACTGCTGGCCCGGGCCCGGGCGCTGGTGCGCCGCGGACGCGAGAGCGAAGTGCCGCGTCTCGGCATCGCCGACCTCCGGATGGACCTCATCGCCCGCAAGGTCACGCGCGGCGCGCAGCCGGTGGAACTCACGGTTCGCGAGTTCGAGCTGCTCGAGTTCCTGTTGCGGCACCAGGGACAGGTCGTCTCGCGCGAGACGCTGGCCCGCGACGTCTGGAAGGAAACCGCCCGCACGACTCCGCTCGACAACGTGATCGACGTGCACATCGCGCGGCTGCGGCGCAAGGTCGACCACGAGCAGCCGACCAGGCTGATTCACACGGTGCGCGGCGTCGGGTTCATGATTCGTGAAGGGGAGCCATGAGGAGCTGGTGGCGATCGCACAGCGTCAGGGTCCGCCTCACGCTGTGGTACGTCTTCGCGATGATCCTGGTGCTCGGCGTCTACGCGGCCGCCGTCTTCGCGTTCGTCAGCGAAGGCGTGTCCGAGACGCTGAACCAGCGCATCCGCGGTGACTTCCAGTGGGCGGCAGCCATGGTCGACCAGACGCCCGAGGGCCGCATCACCTGGTTCGACGACGATCCGTCGGTCGACCAGGAGCGCCCGTGGCTGCAGGTGTGGAGTCCCACCGGTGAACTGCTGTTCCGCAACGTGGAGGCCGAGCAGCATCCCATTCCCCAGAGCCGTGAGCTCGGATCGAGCACCGACGATCGCATCGTGACCGTCGCGACCTCGTCCGTGCCGATTCGGGTGCTCAGCCGGCGTGGGCGGATCGGCGCCAAGCAGGTGATCATCCAGGTCGCCCGCTCGGAAGGCGCGATGCAGCAGCAGCTGCAGGAACTCGTCCTCATCCTCGTATTCGGTCTCCCGGCGGCGGTGGCGGTGGCCGGCCTCGGCGGGTTCGTGCTTGCGAGCCGCGCGCTCGCACCGGTCGAGCACATCACCGAGCGCGCCCGGTCGATCTCGGCCGAGCGTCTCAGCGAACGGCTGCCCGTCGACAACCCGGACGACGAGATGGGGCGTCTCGCGACCGTCTTCAACGAAACGCTCGGGCGCCTCGAGGCGTCATTCGACCGCATGCGGCGGTTCACCGCAGACGTGTCGCACGAGCTGCGCACACCGCTGACGGCCATCCGCAGCGTCGGCGAGGTCGGCCTGCGGGGACAGCGCGACGAGGGCGCGTACCGGGCCATCATCGGCAGCATGCTCGAGGAGGTGGATCGCCTGGCGAGCCTCGTCGACCGCCTGCTGACCATTTCTCGCGCCGAGACCGGCCAGGCGCCGCTGGCCTCGGAGGAGGTCGACCTGACGGCGCTCGCCGAGGACGTGGTGGGGCACCTCGGGGTGCTCGCCGAGGAGAAACGCCAGGTGCTGGCCGTCTCGGCCTCCGGATCTCCGCGGGTGCGCGGTGACCGCCTGGTCCTGCGTCAGGCGTTGATCAACCTCGTCGATAATGCGATCAAGTTCAGTCCGGCCGGCGGGCGGGTCGACATCGTGGTCGGCGAGACAGGTGACGCGGTGACGGTCGATGTCACCGACAGCGGCCCCGGGATTCCCGATGACGCCCGGAGCCTGGTCTTCGAACGGTTCTATCGCACCGATGCCGCGCGTGGAGAAACGTCCGGCACCGGGCTGGGACTCTCGATCGCCAAGGGGGCGGTCGAGGCCAATGGAGGAAGCCTCGCGATCGAGCACAGCTCGTCGCAGGGCACGACCTTCCGCATCCGGCTGCCGCATCGTCACGCCGAGCCCATCCGGCACCGCGTGGCGAGCTGAGCGGAAGGCACACGCGCGGCCCGCGAAGGAGTTCGGCGATGACACGGTGGATGGGGATGCTGGTGGTGGCCGGTGCGACGGCGCTGTCGGGTATCGGCCTGGCGGCACAGGGGAGCGGCAGCGCGGCTGGCGGTGACGGACCGAAGGCGATCGCGTCGGTGCGCGACGTGATGGTGGGCATGGCGATGCCGGCCTCTGACGTCGTGTTCAATGCCGGCGCTGAGCCGCCGAAGACGCCGGCGGAATGGGACAGCGTGCGCCGTAACGCGGCCATTCTGGCCGAGTCGGCGAACCTGCTGCTGATCGGCACGCGCGTGCGCGATCGGGGCGACTGGATCCGGATGGCCACCGCGCAGCGGGATGCCGCAGAGTCGGTGGTGAAGGCAGCGACCGCGAAGGATGCCGCCGCCCTGGCGGACGCCGGGGACAAGGCGTACGAGACCTGCACGACCTGCCACAACAAGTACTGGGCCGATCGGAACCAGCCGAAGTAACCGTCCTACGCGCGGTCGGGTTCCACGGGCAGCCTGCCCGTCAGCGCCAGCGCGACGAGCAACTGGAGCAGCGTGATCGCGATCACGCCGCTCCAGCCGAGGCGCTCCCAGAACCAGCCTGCAGCCGTTCCGGTGATGCTCGCGCCCACGTAGTAGAAGAACAGGTAGAGCGCTGACGCGCGCGCCCGCCGCCTGCCCGCGGCCGCGCTCACCCAGTTGCTCGTGACCGCGTGGGCGGCGAAGAAGCCGAAGGTGATGAGTCCGACGCCGGCGATCACGACGGCGAGCGGCCGTGCCAGCGTGATCAGCAGTCCCGCCGCCACCAGCCCCAGGCAGAGGCGCAGCGTACGCCGCGAGCCGTGGCGGCCTGCGAGCGCACCCGCCCACGGCGAGCTGACCATCCCGACCAGGTAGAGCATGAAGATCGATCCCACCGCCGTGTGTCCCAGGGCGTACGGCGGGGCGACGAGCCGGAAGGTCAGGTAGTTGTAGACCGCGACGAAGGTGCCCATGAAGAGGAACCCCTGGGCATAAAGACCGGTGAGCCGGCCGGCGGGCGTGCCGCTGGCGTCCCGCGGCGGCAGCGGGGGCTCCGCGAACTCGTCGCGCGGGTGCCGCGAGGCCGGTAACGACACCGCCACGAGGATCGCCGCCAGCACCCCGGCGGCGCCGATCACGCCGAGGGCCATGCGCCAGGTCGCCACCTCGGTGATGGTGGCGCCGACCATCCGGCCCGTCATGCCGCCGAATGCGGTCCCGGCAACGTAGATGCCCATCGCGAGTCCGGTGCTGCCCGGAGCGATCTCCTCGCCGATGTACGCCATGGCCACCGCCGGCAGCCCGGCGAAGACGAACCCTTCCATCGCCCGGATCAGCAGGAAGCTGCCCCAGGAAGGCGCGGCGGCCGCGGCCATCGTCAGGAGTGCGGCCGACAGGAGCGCGCCGACCATCAGCGGCTTGCGTCCCCAGCGATCGGCGACGCGGCCGAGGGCCAGCAGGCCCAGGGCGAGGCATCCGGTCGTCAGCGAGACCGCGAGGCTCGCGGTCGCGGCGTTCACGCCGAACTCGTGAGCCAGCTCCGGCAGCAGCGGCTGCACGCAGTAGAGCAGGGCGAAGATCGCGAAGCCGGCCGCGAACAGCGCCAGCGTCGTCGTGCGGTAGGCGGGCGTGCCCCGCTCGATGCGGTCGAACGTGGCGCTCATCAGCTGCCAGCATGATAGTGGGAGCCTCGGCCGTTGGCACCCCCGGAGGTTGTCACGGGAGGGTCGTGCGCAGAGAATGCGAGGGTGACCACGACCACGCCGCGCGGGCTCCCGCTCCTGCCCACAACCCTTGTCGGCTCGTATCCGCAGCCCGACTGGCTGGTCGATCGCGAGGTCCTCGCCGGGACGATGCCGCCCCGGGTCCGGATGCGTGAGGTCTGGCGAGTGGCGCCGGAGTGGCTCGAGCAGGCGCAGGACGACGCCACGCTCCTCGCCATCCGCGATCAGGAACGCGCCGGCGTCGACATCGTCACCGATGGTGAGATGCGGCGGGAGAGCTATTCCAACCGCTTTGCCACGGCGCTGAGCGGCATCGATCTCGACCGCCCGGGTACGGTCGTCAGTCGCGCCGGCCACCAGGTGCCGGTGCCGCGCGTGGTGGGAGAGATTCGGCGGTTGCGCCCCGTCGAGGTGCGCGACCTGACGTTCCTCCGGGCGAACACCGACCGCGCCGTGAAGATCACCGTGCCGGGCCCGTTCACGATGTCGCAGCAGGCGCAGAACGATTTCTATGCGACGGACGCCGAGATGGCGCTCGCGTACGCGGACGCCGTGAACGCGGAGGTACGCGATCTCTTCGCGGCCGGGGCCGATGTGGTGCAGATCGACGAACCCTACATGCAGGCACGACCGGACGAGGCGCGTGCGTGGGGCGTCGACGCGCTCGCCCGCGCGCTCGACGGCATCAGCGGCACGACCGCCGTGCATATCTGCTTCGGGTACGGGATGGTCGTGAAGGGACGGCCGGAGGGCGGATACGCCTTCCTGCACGAACTGCTGCAGACGCCGGTCGGGCAGATCTCGGTCGAGGCGGCGCAGCCGGGGCTCGACCCGTCGGTGCTGGCCCCGCTGCGCGATCGGACCATCATCCTGGGGGTGCTCGATCTCTCGACGGCGGATGTCGAGACCCCCGAGGTGGTCGCTGAGCGGATCCGCCGCGCGCTGCCGCACGTCGACGTCGAGCGGCTGGTCATCGCGCCCGACTGCGGGCTCAAGTACCTGCCGCGCGCCGCGGCGTTCGGCAAGCTGTGCGCGATGGTCGAGGGCACGCGACGCGTCCGTGCGGAACTCGCCCCGGCGTCGAACACCCCTCGCTGACCTGCGTCAGCCCTGTCCCCCGGGGCGCCGTCGCTCAGGTCCCAGCGATGCGCTCAGGACAATGTCGCGAGTGCCGCGGGGGTGTACGGCAGCAGATCCGCCAGGCGACCCTCGCGCACCTTTGCCGCCCATGCGGCGTCGACAAGGAGCGCGCGGCCGATCGCGACCAGATCCACCTCGCCCTGCTCGAGCATCTCGACCAGTCGGTCGAGGCCGGCGTTGCCGGCGCCCTCCCGCTGGAACAGCCCGGCGATGAAGTCGTTGTCGAGCCCGACCGAGCCCACCGTCATCGTCGGCTTGCCCGACAGTCGCTTCGTCCAGCCCGCGAGATTGAGCGGCGACCCGTCGAACTCCGGCTGCCAGAAGCGACGGGTGGAGCAGTGGAACAGGTCGACACCGGCGTCGACCAGCGGCGCGAGGAATTGCGCGAGTTCGTCAGGGGTCGTCGCCAGCCTCGCGTCGTAGGCCGGGATCTTCCACTGCGAGAACCGCAGCAGGATGGGGAAGTCGGGTGCGGTCGCGCGCCGGCACGCCCGTACCACCTCGGCGGCGAATCGCGTGCGGCGCACGAGGTCTCCGCCCCAGCGATCGGTGCGGCTGTTGGTGCCCGCCCAGAAGAACTGGTCGGGCAGGTAGCCGTGCGCGGCATGGACCTCCAGACCATCGAAGCCCAGCCGATGCGCGTGCGCGGCGCTGCGCGCATAGCCGGCGATCACGGCATCGATCTCGGCGTCGGTCATCGGCGCGCCGACGGTCTCGCCGCTCACGGTGCGGCCGGACGGCCCGACCGGAGGAGCCTCGGGATTCGGCTCCGAGCCCGCCTTGCGTGCCGTGCCGACGTGCCAGAGCTGCGGCATGATCCGGCCGCCGGCCGCATGCACGGCCGCCCGCACGCGATCCCAGCCGGCCAACGCCGCGTCGCCGTAGAAATGCGGAATGTTGCCGTTCATCACCGCCGCCGGGTGATCGATGGCGACGCCCTCGGTGAGGATGAGCCCGACGCCGTTCGCCGCGCGCCGCGCGTAGTAGGCCGCCACGTCGTCACCGGGCACCCCGCCCGGCGAGTGCGAGCGGGTCATGGGCGCCATCGCGAGGTGATTGGGAAGGGTCAGCGGTCCGAGGGTGAAGGGCGTGAACAGGATTCCGGTGTCGAGCACGCGTACACGATACCGCAGCGGGCCCATCCGCTATCATCAGCCTGATGGCCGCTACTCCGCTGTCCCGGGAGCCCCGCCTGATGGCTGACGTCGGGATGGCCGCACCGCCCATGACCGCGTGGCGACCGGCAACCCGCGTCCTGTTCCGGTTCTGCGTCGTCTACATCAGCCTCTACGCGCTGTCGGGTCAGCTCGCCGGTGCGGTGCTCCAGCTGCCGGGCGTCTACCTGCCGGCGTTCGGTGGGCTCTGGCCGCTGCGCGACCTCACCGAATGGACCGCCCGCGCGATCTTCGGGTACGAGGGGTCGCTGGCCTTCCGCGGCAACAGCGGGGACACGGCGTTCCACTGGGTCCAGACGTTCCTGCTGCTGGCAACGTCGGTCGTTGCGACCGTCGCCTGGTCAGCCGCGGACCGGCGGGTGCGCTATGACGCGCTGCACCGCTGGTTCCGGCTCGTCGTACGCTTCCTGCTCGCGGCCCAGATGTTCTATTACGGGATGGCCAAGGTCATCCCGACGCAGTTCAGGCCTCTGGCACTCGTCACGCTCGTCGACCGCGTCGGCAACCTGTCGATCACCGACATGCTGTGGGTCTCCGTCGGCGCCTCGCCGGCGTACCAGATGTTCGGCGGGTGGGCCGAGATGCTGGCCGGCGTGCTGCTGCTGTTCCCCCGTACGACGGCGCTCGGGGCGCTGGTCGCGCTGGCCGACATGGTTCAGGTGCTGGCACTCAACGTCGGCTACGACTTCGGGCTGAAGGGGATCTCCGTCCACCTGATGCTGCTGTCGGTGTGGCTCCTCGCTCCGGACGTGCGCCGCCTTGCCGACGTCTTCCTGTTCGACCGGCCGGTGGGGCCGTCGAACCATGGCGAGTTGTTCACCTCCGCCAGCCGGAACCGGCTTGCACGGACGGCGCAGGTCGTCGTCGGTGTCTACCTGATCGGGATGTTCACGATGCTGAACGTCCGGCAATGGACGGACGAGGGTGCCCCCGGTGGCCCCCGGTCGCCGCTCTACGGCATCTGGGATGTCGAACAGTTATCCGTGGATGGCGAGGTCAGGCCGGCTGAGGCGAATGACTACGACCGCCGGTGGGCGCGGGTGATCTTCGACGTGCCGAGCCGGATGGCCGTCCAGCGCACGGACGACTCGTTCGCGCGGTATGGCGTCTCGATCGACCCGGCCGCCCGCACGCTGTCGCTGACCAGGGGAACCAGCCGCACCTGGTCCGCGCGGCTGACCTTCGTGCGTTCCGGGGACGACCGCCTCGCGCTGTTGGGGACCATCGACGGGCATCGCATCGAGGCGCGTCTGCGCCAGCGCCCTCTCGACACGTTCCGGCTGCCGGCGGCACCGTTCCGGTGGGTCCGGCCACCCGACTGACCCGTCGGGCCGGACTGGCTCAGCTGCCGTTCGGCTGCCGTTCGTACACGGTCCTGGTGACCAGATTCCCGCCGCGCGGGTCGAGCACACGCGTATCGGTGCTCAACGTCGACCCGTCCGGCGCGAGCACGACCGTTGCGTCCGCGGCCACGCGGCCGTCGACCTTGAGCGTCACCTGCATGGTCCGTGCGTCCACCGGCGTGTAGGCGTAGGTAATGACCTCATCGACCCCTTGAACGGGGTAGTCTCGCCCGTCGAACCGGCCGGTCCACTCCATGTGGGTGACGCCTCCCCTGACCGGAATCAGGTCGTAGACCATCCGCACCTGGTCACCGACCGCCTCGATGCGGCAGGTGCCCCGCCGATAGGGTGCAGGCCCGGGACGGTAGACCGAACGACCCGGGTTCAGTCTCCATTCGCCGAACCAGGCGGATCGTGCGGCAAAGGGGCTGGCCGCCTCCGACGCGGACGCCGGCGACGGCTGGGACCCGGCGCGCGGCGATGGTCCCTGTGCCGCGGCGACGGGCCCTGCCAGTAGCCACGGAAGCACGACCAGGACAGCGATACGGCGCTGGGCACCCATGGCCGGATCTTAGCGGAGGCTACAAGGATGCTGCTTGCTGAGACAAGTTGCGACA
>CANIAI010000079.1 GCA_947465275.1 Acidobacteriota bacterium
GTGAAACTGCTCTTCGAGAGCCCCGAGGCGGCGCGCGCGGCAATCCTCGCGACCGGGGCGACGCCCCTGCGCGCCCGGCGGCTGCAGGAAGACGCCCTGTTCGACTACACGGACGAGACGCTGCGTCGCCGCCGGTGCGTGGTCCGCATCCGCACCGAGGACGGGCACAGCGTGCTGACCTTCAAGGGACCGGCGCAGGGCGGCACCATGAAGGTGCGCGAGGAGCGGGAGACCGCCGTGGCCGACGGCGGAGTGCTGCGCCACCTGTTCGACCAGCTCGGCCTGCACGTCTGGTTCCGCTACGAGAAGTATCGCGAGGAGTTCGCCGCCGGCGGCCTGACGATCGCGGTCGACGAGACGCCGGTCGGCACCTACGTCGAGGTCGAGGGCGATGAGGAGGGCATCCTCGCCATGACCGCCGCCCTCGGCCGCAGCGAGCGCGACTTCATCGTCGACTCGTACCGCGCCCTGTTCCTCAAGCACCGCGAGGCCTGCGGCCTGACCGGTCCCTACATGCTCTTCCCGCAGGCATGATCCCGGCGCTCGTCCTCACGGCCGGTCTCGCGACCCGTTTGCGTCCGCTCTCGCACGTGCGGGCGAAGGCAGCCCTGCCGATCGGCGGCGAACCGCTCGCGCGGCGGATCCTGCGGCAACTGGCTGGCGCGGGCGTCACCGACGCCGTCCTGAACCTGCACCACCTGCCCGAGACGCTCACGCGCCGGCTCGGCGACGGGTCTGACATCGGCGTGCGGGTGCGCTATTCGTGGGAAGCGCCCGAGGTCCTCGGGTCGGCCGGCGGACCGCGCCACGCCGCGCCGCTGGTCGGCGCGCCGCGCTTCCTGATCGTCAACGGCGATACCCTCACCGACGCCGACCTCGGCGGCCTGCTGGACGCGCACGCCGCACACGACGCGCTGGTCACGATGGCGGTGATCCCGAACACGACGCCAGACCGCTACAGCGGGCTGCGCCTCGACGCGGACGGCCGCATGCTCGGCGTCGTCCCACGCGGGTCGAGCGAGCCCTCGTTCCACTTCATCGGGATCCAGGTGGTCGAGACGCGCGCCGTGATGGGGCTGGCCGACGGCATCCCCGCCGAGTCGGTGCGCGAGCTGTACCCGGCGCTCACGGCGGCGCGGGCCGGGGCGGTGCGGGCGCACGTGTGCGACGCGTCGTTCCTCGACATCGGCACCCCGGCGGACTACGCGCGCACGTGCGTGACGCTCAACGCGCGGGAGGGACGGGTGGGCGAACGGGGCGCGCGCGTCGAGGTGGCCCCCTCGGCGCGGGTCGACGACACCATCCTGTGGGACGATGTGCGGGTCGGCGCGGACGCGACGCTGCGCGACTGCATCGTGACCGACGGCGTGACCATTCCCGCCGGCGCCTCGTGGGCCGGCCAGATCATCCGCCGGGGCGACACCCCGGCAGACCTCCTGATCTCGCCGGTCTCTCCAGCGGACCGCTCATGACCGACCAGTCCACACCCCAGCCCACGCCGGACCGGCGCCACGACGACCCGCTCGACGTCCGCGGACGGCTCGAGCGATACCTGACCGACAGCGGCCTCGCGGCGCGGGGCGCCACGCTCGTGCCGCTCACCGGCGATGCCTCGGACCGCCGCTACTTCCGGGTGCTGCTGCACGGCGAGCCGTCGCGGGTGCTGGCCGTCCACCCGGGGCCGATCGACTCGGCCACGCTGCCCTTCGTGGGGGTGGCGCGCCTGCTCGCGCGCATGCCGGTGCCGGTGCCGACCATCATCGACGCCGCCGACGCGCTCGGCATCCTCGCCCTCGAGGATCTCGGCGACGTGACCTTGCAGGCGCACCTCGGCACGACCACCCCCGAGCGGCACCTGGCGCTCTACGAGGAGGCCGTGGGCCTGATCGCGACCCTGCAGCGACGCGGGTCGGAACTCGCCGACCCCGCGCTGCTCCCGTACCAGCTCGCCTTCGACGTCGAGAAGCTGATGTGGGAGCTGCAGTTCTTCACCACGCACTTCCTCACGGCGTACAAGGGCGCCAGCCTGGCCGACGAGGCGCGGGAGCAGCTGGCGGACGAGTATCTCGACATCACGACGGAACTCGCCGCGGAGCCCCGCGTGGTCTGTCACCGCGACTATCACAGCCGGAACCTGATGCTGCACGGCGAGCGGCTGTACCTGATCGACTTCCAGGACGCGCGCCTCGGTCCCGACACCTACGACCTCGCGTCGCTGCTGCGCGACTCGTACGTCGACTTCACCGATGCGCAGGTGGAGCACCTGATGCGCGTCTTCGTCGCCCGGCGCGACGGGCTGCCGGCCGGGGTGGTTCCCGACGAGACCGCCATGGCGACCTTCCGGCGGCGGTTCGACCTGATGGCGCTGCAGCGGAACCTGAAGGCGCTCGGCACCTTCGGCTTCCAGGCGACCACCCGGGACAACCCGGTCTACCTCCAGTACATCCCGCGGACGCTGGCGCACGTGCGCGAGAACCTGTTGCGGCACACCCGATTCGAGCAACTGCACCGCCTGCTGGCCGAACACGTCGAGGAATTGCGGCCGGGCGGGTTGCCCGTACAATGAGGCGTCCGTGTCCGACCGTCGCTTCGGCGTCTCCACGCATCTGTTCCACGACACCCGACTGAGCCGCGAGCAGCTGGTCGAGGTGGCGGCGCACGGATTCGAAGCCGTCGAGCTGGTCGCCACCCGGTCGCACTTCGACTATACGAACGACGCCGCCGTGGCCGACCTTCGCGCCTGGTTGTCGGACACCGGGCTCACGCTGCACTCGGTGCATGCCCCGGTCGCCGAAGCCCGGCAGGGAGGCCAGTGGGTGAACCCGCTCTCGACGGCGGCCGGCGACGAGACTCGGCGCAGGGCGGCCGTCGCCCAGGTGCTGTCAGTCCTCGCGCTGGGACCGAAACTGCCATACCGTGACCTGGTCGTCCACCTCGGGGTGTCGGCGACGCAGGCGGGGGCGGCTGGCGACAATGCCCGGGACGCGGCCCGGCGCAGCGCCCAGGAGATCGTCGAGGCGGCGGACGGCACCGGCATCCGTGTCGCGTTCGAGGTGATGCCGAACGCCCTCGCGACGCCCGACGCGCTGGTCCACCTGCTCGAGGAGGAACTCGAGGGCACCGACGCGGGCATCTGCCTCGACTACGGACACGCGCACCTGGGCGGTGACCTGTGCGACGCGATCGAGACCGTGTCGGGGCACGTGGTCGCGGTGCACCTGCACGACAACGACGGGCGGCGCGACGCGCACCGGGTCCCGGGCGCCGGCACGATCGACTGGCCGGCGGCGATGATGGAAACCCAGAAGATCGGGTACGACGGCATCCTGATGTTCGAGATTGCCGACCCGGGTGACCCGGTCGGCGCCCTGGTGCGGGCGGCGCGCGCGCGCACCCGCCTCGAAGAGACGTTCATCACGTTCTGACCGCCCAGGCGGTCGCTTCCGACAGAGCGCCCATGCACGCACGCATCACGGACATCGCCGCACACGACCGCCAGCAGGTGACGATCGACGGGTGGCTGCACAACCGCCGGTCGAGCGGCAAGCTCCATTTCCTGATCGTGCGGGACGGCAGCGGATTCATCCAGGCGGTGATGTCGAAGGCCGCCGTGGGCGACGAGGCCTTCACGACGGCCGATCACCTCGGGCAGGAGACCTCGCTGTCGGTGACCGGCACGGTGCGCGCCGACAAACGCGCGCGGGGCGGCTACGAACTCGACGTCATCTCGATCGACGTGCACGGCGAGGCGCACGACTATCCGATCACGCCGAAGGAACATGGCGTCGACTACCTGATGGACCGCCGGCACCTCTGGATTCGCTCCGAGCGGCAGACGGCGATCCTCCGGGTGCGGCACGAGGTGATCGATGCCGTGCGCGACTTCTTCAACAGCCGGGGCTTCATCCTCTGCGACACGCCGATCTTCACGCCGGCCGCCTGCGAAGGGACGACGACGCTCTTCCCGGTACAGTACTTCGACGACACCACCGCGTTCCTCACGCAGAGCGGGCAGCTCTACAACGAGGCGAACGCGATGGCGCTGGGGCGTGTCTACGCGTTCGGCCCGACCTTCCGCGCCGAGAAGTCGAAGACGCGCCGGCACCTCACCGAATTCTGGATGGTCGAGCCCGAGATGGCGTACGCCACGCTCGATGACGTCATCGAGCTCGCGCAGGGGCTCATCACCAGCGTCGTCGCCCGGGTGCTCGACAGGCGCCGCACCGAGCTGCAGGTGCTCGAGCGCGACACGTCGAAGCTCGAGGCGATCACCGGCCCCTTTCCGCGGATCACCTACGATGAAGCGGCGGCGCTGCTGAAGGAGAAGGGGCTGCCGTTCGAGTACGGCACCGACCTCGGCGGCACCGACGAGACCGTCCTCTCGGAACACTTCGACCGTCCGGTGTGCGTCACGCACTACCCGGCAGCGGTCAAGGCGTTCTACATGAAGCCCGACCCGGTGCAGTCGGACAAGGCGCTCTGCGTCGACGTGCTCGCCCCCGAGGGGTACGGCGAGATCATCGGCGGCGGCCAGCGTCTCGACGACCTCGACCTCCTCGTGCAGCGCATCAAGGATCACGGCCTCCCCCAGGAGGCGTTCGAGTGGTACCTCGACCTCCGCCGGTACGGCACCGTCCCGCACGGCGGGTTCGGCATGGGCATCGAGCGCTGCGTCGCCTGGATCTGCAAGCTGGAACACGTGCGCGAAACCATCCCGTACCCTCGAATGCTCTACCGGCTGTATCCGTGACCACAAAGAAAATCGGGATGATCTCGCTCGGCTGTCCGAAGAACCTCGTGGATTCCGAGGTGATGCTCGGGTTGGCCCGCGAGGCCGGGCACGAGCTCACGCGCGACGCGAGCGAGGCGGACGTGCTCATCGTGAACACCTGCGCGTTCATCGACCGGGCGAAGCAGGAGTCGATCGACACCATCCTCGAGATGGCCGAGCTGAAGAAGCAGGGGCGCTGTCGCACGCTGGTGGTCGCCGGCTGCATGGCCGAGCGCTACCGCGACGAGTTGCGGCGCGAGATTCCCGAAATCGACGCGGTGATCGGCACCGGCGAGGTCGACGCGATCGTCCAGGCGATTGGCGGCACCGCCGGGCTATCGCCGGTGTCCGGCGGGCGGCGCGTCATTCCGCTCACGGCGGTGGCGGGCGCTCCGGCTGCCGTCCTGGCGCCGGTCTCGACGCCGACTCCGGCGGCTGTTCCCGCCGCCCGTCCGACGTACCTCTACGACGCCGACACGCCGCGCCTGCTGGCCACGCCGCGCCACTATGCGTACCTGAAGATCGCCGAAGGGTGCGACTACAAGTGCGCCTTCTGCATCATCCCGACGCTGCGCGGGGCCTACCGCAGCCGGCCGATCGAGTCGATCGTGCGCGAGGCAGAGCGGCTGGCGACCCAGGGCGTACGCGAACTGCTGCTCGTGTCGCAGGACACGAGCTTCTACGGCGTCGATCGCGGTGAACGCGGGGCGCTCGCCACCCTGCTGCGGGCACTCAACGCGGTCGACGGGCTCGAGTGGATCCGCATGCTCTACCTCTACCCGACGACGATCGGTGACGACGTCCTCGACGCGATCGCGGAGAGCCCGAAGGTCTGCCGCTACATTGACCTGCCGCTGCAGCACGCCTCCGACGCCGTCCTCAAGCGGATGAAGCGGCCGGGCACGCGCGCCAGCTACGAGCGGCTGCTCGACCGTATCCGCCGCCGGCTCCCCGGTGTCACGCTGCGCACCACGTTCATCGTCGGCTTCCCGGGCGAGACCGAGGCCGACTTCGAGGCACTGAAGGCGTTCGTCTCGGCCGTGGAATTCGACCACGTCGGTGTCTTCACCTACTCCGACGAGGAGGGGACGACGGCGCACGACCTGCCCGACGACGTGCCGGCCGCCACCAAGGGCCGCCGCCAGCGGGAACTGATGGCGCTGCAGAAGAAGATCGTCGCGCGCCGCCAGAAGGCGCGGGTGGGCGAAACAGTCCGGCTGCTGGTGGACGGGCCGTCCGAGGAGCACGACCTCGTCCTGCGGGCCCGGCTCGAGGGACAGGCGCCCGACATCGACCCGCTGGTCTACCTCACCGAGTGCGACCCGTCGGCCTATACCGCGGGCCAGTTCATCCAGGCGACCCTCATCGGCAGCCGCGGCTACGACCTGCTCGCCCGGCCCGTCGACGACGAGTAGCCAGACGAATATCGGCCCCACGGATGCCCTCTGCGTTGCCGGGACCGGCTGCGCGTGATACCGTTAAAGGTCGACACCTAGAGGAGTAGGACTCCAAGTGGGCTTGTGCCCGCTTTTTTTGTTTGAGGGCGAACAGGAGACCGTGGCAACGCAGCCGCTTGAACAGGTCCGGGCTATCGCGGAACGGGTCGCCGCCTCGCGCGGCCTCGAGCTGTGGGATCTGCTGAGCCGGCGCGAGGCCACCGGGCACGTGATCCGGGTCGTGCTCGACCGGCCGGGGCCCTCGGCGACGCCCGAAGAGAGCGTCAGCATCGAGGACTGCGCGGAGGTCAACCGGGAAATCAGCACCATCCTGGACGTCGAAGACCCGCTGCCCTTCGCCTACACCCTGGAGGTGTCGTCACCGGGACTCGACCGGCCGCTTCGGCAGCCGGAGGATTACCGGCGGTTCGTCGGACGGTTCGCCAAGATCGTGGTGCGTGAGCCGGTCGACAACCAGAAGGCGTTCGAGGGGCGGCTGCGCGGACTCGACGAGGATACGGTGCTGTTCGAGGCACCCAATGGACGGCTCCACCGGCTGCCGCTGCGGCTCATTACGCGCGCGCGGCTCGAGGTGGAGTTCTGAGACGGCTGTAGGAATCAAACAGAGATGGCAAACCCGCTGCTGCAGACGATCGAGGCCCTCGCCAAGGAAAAAGGCATTGAGGCCGAGACGATCATCACCGCCATCGAGGACGCGGTCCTGACGGCGTCGCGCAAGTTCTACAAGACGAACGAGAACCTGAAGACCCGCTTCAACGAGGAAACGGGACAGGTCGACCTCTTCGCGGTCCGGCAGATCGTGAACGAGGTGACCGACCCGGCGACCGAGATCTCGCTGCAGGAGGCGCAGGCGCTCTACGGCGAGGAAGCGGAAGTCGACATGGAGATCGAGTTCCCGAAGCGCACCGACGTCCTCGGCCGCATCGCGGCCCAGACCGCCAAGCAGGTCATCTTCCAGAAGGTGCGCGAGGCCGAGCGCGAGCACGTGTTCGCCGAGTACGACCAGCGCGTCGGCGAGGTCATCAACAGCGTGATCAAGCGGTTCGAGAACGGCGACATCATCGTCGAGATCGGCCGTGTCGAGGCGGTGCTGCCGCGCAAGGAACAGTCGCGCGCCGAGAGCTACTCGCCCGGCGAGCGCATCCGCGCCGTGATCCGCAGCGTGAACCGCAGCGCCAAGGGTCCGCAGATCGTGCTCTCGCGCACGGATCCGGCGCTGCTCATCAAGCTGTTCGAGCAGGAAGTCCCGGAAATCTACGACGGCACCGTGATGATTCGCGGCGCGGTCCGCGAGGCCGGCGACCGTGCCAAGGTGGCCGTCGACTCCCGCGAGCGTGACGTCGACCCGGTGGGCGCCTGCGTCGGCATGAAGGGCACCCGCGTGCAGGCCATCATCCGCGAACTGCGCGGCGAGAAGATCGACATCGTCGAATGGTCGGAAGACCCGATTACCTTCGTCACCAACGCCCTGAGCCCGGCGAAGGTGCAGCGCGTCTCGATCGTCGACGACGCCGACCGGGTGATGGAAGTCGTGGTCGAGGACAAGCAGCTCTCGCTCGCGATCGGCAAGAAGGGTCAGAATGTGCGCCTGGCGGCGAAGCTGACCGGCTGGCGGATCGACATCAAGAGCGAGGAAGACATGCGTCGTGAGGTCGAAGCGCAGTTCGGGGCGCTCGAGCTCGGCGGCGAAGGCGACGGCGACGGCGACAGCGAGGCGACCGACGGCGCGGACACCGTCGAGGAAGGCCTCACCGTCGAAGAAGGCCTCGAGGCCGCCGGCGAGACGGCGGCAGCTACCCCTGACGAGGCCCCCGCGGCGGACGAAACGGTCGGGAACGAGTAACAGACGCTTTACGTGCGTGCGGGCGCTGGCGCCCGCGCGAGGCAGGACATCGATTTGGCAACGGTTCGGATTTACAAGGTCGCGGAGCTGCTCTCGACGACCAGCCAGGAAGTCCTGGCAATGCTCAAGCGTGATCACGGCATCGAGCTGAAGAGCGCGTCGAGCACCGTCGAAGAGGTCGTGGCGCGTTCGTTCGTCGAACGCGTGGCCCGGCAGCGCAACATCGCCCTGCCAACGGGCGACATCTTCGCTGAGACACCGGCGCCGACCAAGGGAGGCTCCGCTGCCCGCAAGCCGGGCGGTCTGGTGAAGAAGCCCGAGCCGCCGAAGGCGGTCGTCCCGGCCCTGCCGCCGCCGCGCCTCATCAAGACGCACCATCCGCGTCCTGCCGCCGCCCCGTCCGACGACCACGTCGAGGAGCAGCACCCGGCGTACGAGGCCGCAGCCGAAC
>CANIAI010000080.1 GCA_947465275.1 Acidobacteriota bacterium
AGCAGCGGCTCCGGGTCGCGGCTGCCGCAGTGACGGTCGCGCTCCGTGACGTCGGCGCGGGCGCGCTGGTTGGTGAGACACGCGGTCCGCTCGTGCATTGGTCCCCGCCCGTCGTGCCGGCCGGCACTGACCGGGTGACCCTGATCTCGGTGCCGATCACCGGTGCGCAGGCGCTGCTCGCGGCGCCCGCCGCACCAGGAACCGCGACCCTCACGATCGCGCTGGCGCCCGGCTGTCCGCCCGCGACCGCCACGAGCAGCTGCGGATTCCGGCCGGGAACGCCGGTGCTGCTCGCCGACGCGCAGGGGCGGCGCGACCTGCTGACGGTGACCGCCGCCGTTGGAGCCGCGCTCACGGTCAGCCACCCCGGTGCGTTGGCGACGACCTATCCGGTCGGTGCGCTCGTCAGCGAGGTGACGGTGCATCGCTACTACCGTGAGGACAGCCCCGACGGAGGGCAGCTCGTGCACGACGACGGTTCGCCGCCCGGGTTCCCGGTGGTCGACCACGTCGCCGGCCTGGCGTTCGACTACTTCGGCGACCCACAGCCCCCACGGCTCGTGCCGGAGCCTCCGGGCGCCCCGCCCGGGCCGCCGCGCGCCATCTACGGCGCCGGACCGCCGCCGCTGGGGATCGATGACCCTGCCGACATCTGGCCTGCGGGCGAGAACTGCCTGTTCACCGTCGTCGAAGGGGTGCAGGTGCCTCGCCTGCCGGTGCTGGCCGTCGGGACCGCGCTCGTGCCGCTGGCCGGCGCCCTCTTCGACGACGGGCCCTGGTGCCCCGACGACGCATCGGCCGTCCGCTTCGATGCCGACCTCCTGCGCATTCGCCGCGTGCGCGTGCGGCTGCGGCTGGAGGCGCCGGACGCGTTCCGCGGACCCGCGGGTCCGCTCTTCTCACGGGCCGGCATGGCTCGCCGAGCGGGCCGGCTCGTGCCCGACCAGGCGATCACGATCGACGTCACGCCGCCCAACCTCGCGGTGCCCCGATGAAGCGAGAAGGCGAGCAGGGCGTCGCGCTGCTCATCGTCCTCGTCACGACGGGGCTGCTGGCGGCACTGGCGACGGCGCTCGTGCTGACCGCCGCGCTCGAGGCGCGCATCCCGGCGGCGCAGCGCGACGGCACCATCGCCGCCTATGCGGCCGAATCGGCCCTGGCGGCCGTGCTGCCCGACGTGCTGGCGGCCGGTCCTGACGCCGTGCTCGCCGGCGCGGCCTCGACCTTCACCGATGGGGGAGGGGCAGGCGGCGTCCGGGTCCTGGCCGACGGTACCGGCATCGACCTTGACCGTGAGACGGCGCAGCTCCTGTGCGGGCGGGCGGCCTGCACCCCGGCCGCCACCACCGCCACCTCGCCCGAACGTCCCTGGGGGCCCGCCAACCCCCGCTGGCGCGTCTATGGCTACGGGCGGCTGGTCGACCTGCTCCCGGCCGCTCCTGGGGCCGCCGGACCAGACCCTGGCGACGGACCGGACGTCTACGTGATCGTCTGGGTGGCTGACGACCCGACCGATGCCGACGGGAATCCGCTCGCCGACGCCCCTGCCGGCACCGCCGGCCACGGCATGCTGTTCCTGGCGGCTCGTGCGTATGGACGTAGCGGAGTGCGCAGAAGCGTGCGTCTGGTGGTCGAGCGCACCGACACCGGACTGCGTCCCATCGCACGGCAGACAACCGAGCCGTAGAGTGCGGGACGAGAAGTGCCGACAATATCGAGGAGGAATCCATCCATGATGCTGCGCACCCCGACCCTGGCCCTCCTGCTGCTCGTCCTGCCCGTCCAGCTCGCCACCGCCCAGTCGCTGGCCGAGCTGGCGAAGAAGGAAGAGGCGCGCCGCAGGCAGGTGAACACCGGCAAGGTCTACTCGAACAAGGACCTCCCGCCCGTGCCGGCCGCGGCCGTGCCTGCCGCGGCGACCACCGAGCCTGTCTCGGCGCAGCCGCCGAAGACCGAGACCGCGACGGCGTCGAAGCCGGGTGACGCCGCCGACAAGGCTGCCGCCGACAAGGGCGAGAAGAAGGACGAGGCCTGGTGGCGCAAGCGGGTGACGACGACGCGTGACAGCCTCACCCGGTCGCAGACGTTCAAGGAAGCGCTGCAGACCCGCCTCAACGCGCTCTCCACCGACTTCGTGAACCGCGACGATCCGGCGCAGAAGGCCCAGATCGCCGTCGACCGGCAGAAGACGCTCGCCGAGATGGAACGGGTCACCAGGGAGATCACGCAGCTCCAGAAGGAGCTGACCGATATCGCCGACGAGGCGCGGCGCACCGGCGTCCCCGCCGGGTGGGTCCGCTGAGCCGCACGCCGATGCAGGCGTCGCCCCGGTTCCCGGTCCTGCTGGTCGAGGACCGCGACTCGCTGCGCGCGATGCTGCGCCACACGCTCGAGGCGCAGGACCACGAGGTCGTCGAAGCCCGCGATCAGGCCGAGGCGCTCGACCGGATCCGTGAGGACCGCCCGGCCGTCGTGCTCACCGACCTGCGCCTGCCCGTCGGTGACGGCCTCGGCGTGCTGCGCGCCGCCAAGGAAGTGGACCCCGACCTGCCGGTCGTCGTCATGACCGCCTACGGCAGCATCCAGGACGCGGTCTCCGCGATGCGCGAGGGGGCGATGGACTTCCTGGCCAAGCCGGTCGATCCCGATCACCTGCTGCTGATGGTCGAGCGCGCGATCGCGCAGCGGCGCATGCAGACCGAGAACGTCCTGCTGAAGCAGGAGCTGGCCGAACGACGGGGGGCGCCGCGCATCATCGGCGACGACCCGCACCTGCGCCAGGTCTCGCAGCAACTGGTGCGCGCGGCCGGCACCGACGCCACCGTGCTGCTGCTCGGCGAGAGCGGCACCGGCAAGGAACTGTTCGCGCGGGCGTTGCACGCGCTGAGTCCGCGCGCCGACGGGCCGTTCGTCGCGATCAACTGCGCCGCGATCCCCGACACGCTCCTCGAGACCGAGCTCTTCGGACACGAGAAGGGGGCCTTCACCGGCGCGGTCGGCCGCAAGCCGGGACGCTTCGAGCTGGCGCACCGCGGCACGCTGTTCCTCGACGAGATTGGCGAGCTGCCGCTGCTGCTGCAGGCGAAGATCCTGCGCGCGATCGAGCAGAAGTCGTTCGAGCGGGTGGGGGGGACGCAGTCGCTGAAGGTCGACGTCCGCATCGTCGCGGCGACCAATCGCAACCTGGCCGCGCGCGTCGCCGAACGGCAGTTCCGCGAAGACCTCTACTTCCGGCTGTCGGTCTTCCCGATCGAGATTCCGCCGCTGCGGGAGCGGGGCACCGACATCCTGATGCTCGCGACGCACTTCGTCGACAAGTACCGCCGTGAGCTGAACAAGACGCCGATGACGCTGACGCAGGCCGCAATCGACGCGCTCGAGCGCTACGCGTGGCCGGGGAACGTGCGCGAGCTGCAGAACTGCATCGAACGCGCGGTCATCCTGTGCGAAGGCGACACGATCCAGGCGACGCACCTGAACCTGGCGGCGCTGCCGCCGTCACCCGTCGTCGCCGACGGGCCGTGGGATCAGATCGATCTGTCCGGGACGCTGCAGGATGCGCTGCAGCGGGTGACCTTCGAAGCCGAGCGCCGGAAGCTGCTGGCCGCGCTCCACGAGCACGCCGGCGACAGGACGCGGGCGGCCAGCGCCCTGCAGGTGGGCTATCGCGCCTTCGTCCAGAAGCTGCGCGACCACGCGATCCAGAACTGAGCGGGTGCCAGAGGCGGCGCTCGCGGGCGCCGGGTGGTTTTCTACCGCGGCAGTCCGAGGCCGACGAGCACCTCGGTGAGCTCCGCCTCGGTGACGTCGTCGATCGTGGCGGTGGTGCCGATCCCGGTGGCGATCACGAAGTGCAGCGTGCCGTCGACCACCTTCTTGTCGCGCTTCACCGCGGCAATCACCTCGGGGATGGAGAGGTCCGAGACCGACGGGAGCTTCCCGAGCTGCTGGATGAGCCTCGCGAGCGCCGCGCGATCCGTCTCGGGCATCGTGCCCCGGCGCACCGCGAGGTCGGCCGCCGCGAGCATCCCGTAGCCGATCGCCTCGCCATGCAGGAAGCGGCGGTAGTGGGTGACCGCCTCGAGCGCGTGCCCGACGGTGTGGCCGTAGTTCAGGATGCGGCGCAGCCCGCCCTCGCGCTCGTCGCGCGAGACGACGTCGGCCTTGATGCGGCACGACTCGATGATCGCCGGCAGCACCACGTCCGGGTCCTGCGCGAACACCGCCCGCGTGCGCGTCGTGAGCGCGTCGAAGAGCGAGCGGCTCGCGATGACGCCGTACTTCACGACCTCGTAGAGGCCCGAGCGGTACTCGCGGCGCCGCAGCGTCTTCAGCACCAGCGGGTCGATGGCCACGAGCGTCGGCTGGTGGAACGCCCCGATCAGGTTCTTGCCCAGGGCGTGGTTCACGCCCACCTTCCCCCCGATCGAGCTGTCGACCTGCGCCAGCAGCGTCGTCGGCACGTGCACGAGCGTGATGCCGCGCAGGAACGACGCGGCCGCGAAGCCGCCCATGTCACCGATCACGCCGCCGCCGACGCAGACGAGCACGCTGCCCCGGTCGGCCCCGGCGCGGATCAGCGCTTCGTATATTTTCGAGACAGAGGCCAGCGTCTTGTAGCGCTCGCCGTCGGGAATCAGGATGGGTTCGAGATCCCCCGAGACAGCCCGCACGGTCTCGCCGTGATGCTTCCAGACGGTCGGACTCGACACGAGGAAGCGGCGGCGGCCGACGCGATGCTCGTCGAGCAGCGCGGGCAGGTTACCCGCGAGGCCGTTCCCGATGAGGATCGTGGAGTCGCTGGTGGCGGTGCGGACGTCGACGCGGGTGATGGAATCGGTGACCACGAGGATAGGTTGATAGGATAGCACCGTGAACCCTGGCGGCGACCGTGGCGGCGACTTCCTGGTGATCGGCAGCGGCGTGGCCGGGCTGCGGGCGGCGTTGTCGCTCGTGGAGCACGGCGACGTGGTGGTGCTGACGAAGGCCGAGCCCACCGAGAGCAACACCGGATATGCCCAGGGCGGCATCGCCGCGGCCCTCGGCACCGACGACTCCCCGGAGCTGCACACGGCCGACACGCTCGGCGCCGGCGACGGCCTCTGCTCGCCGGAGGCGGTCGACGTGCTGGTGCGCGAGGGAGTCCGCTACGTCCGGGAACTCGTAGACTGGGGCGCCGGCTTCGATCGCGCCGCCGACGGGCAGGTCGCCCTCGGACGCGAGGCCGCGCACAGCGTCCGCCGCGTGCTGCACGCCCGCGACGCCACCGGACGCGAGATCGCCCGCCTGCTCTGGTCGCGCGTCTCCGCGAACCGCCGCATCCACGTGATCGACGACGCCCAGGCAACCGCGCTGCGCGTCGAGGGCGGGTCGTGCACCGGCGTGACCTTCGTGGACGGCGAGCGGCGCGTGCGGCAGGTCTCGGCCGGACGCACGCTCCTGGCCACGGGCGGGGCCGGGCAGATCTATCGCGAGACCACCAATCCGGCGATTGCCACCGGCGACGGTGTCGCGATGGCGGTCGCGGCGGGCGCGCGCGTCACCGATCTCGAATTCGTACAGTTCCATCCGACCGTGCTCAGCGTGCCGGGACACGCGCGCTTCCTGCTGTCGGAAGCGCTGCGCGGCGAAGGCGCGCGGCTGGTGAACGCGTCGGGCGAGGCGTTCATGACGCGCTACGAGCCTGCGGGAGACCTCGCGTCACGCGACCTCGTCGCCCGCGCCATCGTCCGCGAGAGCCGCCGCACCGGCGCGCCGGTCTACCTGTCGCTGACGCACCTCGACGCGGACTTCGTCCGCTCGCGCTTCCCGTCGATCGTCGCCGCCTGCGCCGCGGCCGGACTCGACCTCACGCGCGAGCCGGTGCCGGTGAGCCCCGCCGCGCACTACGTGATGGGCGGCGTCGAGACCGACCTGTACGGCCGCACCTCCGTTCCGGCGTTGTTTGCCGCCGGTGAGGTCGCCTGCACGTTCGTCCATGGCGCGAACCGGCTCGCGAGCAACTCGCTGCTCGAGGGGCTCGTGTTCGGCGCGCGCGCGGCCGACGCGATGGCGGGCCCCATCGAGGCTGCCGCGCTGGCGGATGCAGAGGTGGTGACGCACCGGGCCGCGGGCACCGGCGCCGCTGTGGCGGGGACCGTGCCCGATGTCGCCGCCGTCCGCGAGCTGATGTGGAACGCCGCCGGACTCGTGCGCGATCGCGACGCCCTCGCCGCCGCCGTGACCACGCTCGGCGACTGGTCGCAGGCGGTCGCCGGTATCGACCCGTCCGACTCCGCCGCCCGGCGGGTGCGGAGCCTGGTCGTCGTCGGCCTCCACATCGCCCGTGCCGCGCTGCGCCGCGAGGAGAGCCGCGGCGGCCATTACCGGAGCGACTTCCCCGACCGCGACGACGCGCGCTGGCAGCGGCATGTCGCCGACGTCACCGTCGGGTAGCGACGGCTCCCGAGTCAGCCCACGCCGAGCGACCTGGAGCGCATGCGATGACCCGCCGGTTGCCCTGGATCCTGCTCGCCGCCGGCATGGTGCTGAAGGCCGCGCTGCTCGCGCTGTACCACGTCACCTCCACCGGTCGGTACCTGGTGCTGGCCGTGGGCTGGGATCCGCTGGCCGTGCGCCTCACCGATGCGACCGTCGGGTTGTTCTTCCGCGCCGGGTACGCGGCCCCGGGCAACCTGGAATACGGCCTCTGGTTGGTGCTCCTGGTGCTGTTCTTCGGGCTGGAATGCTTCGCGGTGGGTTCGCTCGTGGCGCGAGTGGCGCGGCTGGCGCGCCCGCGTCGCGCGCAGGGGCGGTAAGCGCCCCTTGGGGGGCTCCGGTCGGCCGAATCCGGTAAGATCAACCACTTACCATGGCCAACGAGAACGAGATCCCTGACTTTCCCACCTCCATCACCCCCCAGTCCCAGGACTTCGGTCGCTGGTACATCGACGTCGTCCGCCGCGCCGAACTCGCGGACTACTCGCCGGTCAAGGGCTGCATGGTCATCCGACCGTACGGCTACGCGATCTGGGAGCTGATGCAGCAGGGGCTCGACAAGCGCTTCAAGGCCACGGGCCACGTCAACGCCTACTTCCCGATGTTCATCCCCGAGAGCCTCTTCATGAAGGAGGCGGAGCACGTCGAGGGGTTCGCCCCCGAGGTCGCGTGGGTGACGCACGGCGGCAAGGAGCAACTCGAGGAGCGCCTCGTCGTCCGTCCGACCTCCGAGACGATCATCGGGACGATGTACGCCAAGTGGGTGCAGTCGTGGCGTGACCTCCCGATCCTGATCAACCAGTGGGCGAACGTGGTGCGGTGGGAGAAGGTGACGCGCCTGTTCCTGCGCACGACCGAGTTCCTCTGGCAGGAAGGGCACACCGCGCACGAGACCGCGGAAGAGGCCGAGGAAGAGACGCGGAAGATGCTCGGCGTCTACAAGGAGTTCGCGCAGACCGAGCTCGCGATGCCGGTGATGGACGGCCTGAAGACCGAGAGCGAGAAGTTCGCCGGCGCCGACCGCACCTACTCGATCGAGGCGCTGATGCGCGACGGCCGCGCGCTGCAGGCGGGCACGTCGCACAACCTCGGGCAGAACTTCGCCAAGGGGTACGACATCAAGTTCCAGGCGCGCGACAAGTCGGTGCAGTACGCGTGGACGACGTCGTGGGGCGTCTCGACGCGGCTCATCGGCGGCCTGATCATGACGCACGGCGACGACGGCGGGCTGATCCTGCCGCCGCGCATCGCGCCCTACCAGGTGGTGATCGTCCCGATTCCGCGCGGGAACTGGAAGGAGACGGTGCTCCCGAAGGCGCAGGAGATTCGCGACGCGCTCACCGCGCTCGGCGTCCGCGTGATGCTCGACGACCGCGACTCGCAGACCCCCGGCTGGAAGTTCAACGAGTGGGAGATGCGCGGCGTGCCGCTGCGGATGGAGATCGGCCCGAAGGATCTCGAGAAGCAGACGGTGGTGCTCGCCCGGCGCGACACGCGCGAGAAGTCGTTCGTCCCGATGGACGGGCTCGCGCCCCACGTCGTGCAGCTGCTCGACACGATCCAGCAGGCGCTGTTCGAGCGCGCCATCGCGTTCCGTACGGAGCACACCTCGTCGACCGGCAGCTACGACGAGTTCAAGGCGACGATGGAAGGGCGCCCGGGCTTCGTGATCTCACCCTGGTGCGGGTCGGCGACCTGCGAGGCCGAGATCAAGACCGAGACGCAGGCGACGATCCGGAACATCCCGTTCGAGACCGACGCGGTGCCGATGGCGGGGCAGACCTGCCTGAAGTGCCACGCGCCGGCGACGACGCTGGCCTGGTTCGCGAAGAGCTACTAGCGGGGCGCCGGCGAGGCATTCCCGCGAGGCCCGCGAGGCCTCCCCGCGTGCGGACGGGGCGGCATCGTCCGGCCCGCACGGAAATCAGCACGGTGCTGGTTTCCTAGCACGATGCTAGTTTCCTGGCACGGTGCTGGTCTGGCCGTCCGGGAACACATACGCGAGTCCCCGGTCCCGAGCCGGGCACGCTG
>CANIAI010000081.1 GCA_947465275.1 Acidobacteriota bacterium
CGGGGGTGATGGTGAGCGTCTCGAGCCCGGCGTACTGCGTGAGGCGTGGCGCCGTGCCGCCGGCGCCCTGCTGCGCCGGCACGCCGCCGCGCGGCCGGGGCCTGAGCCCCTCGACGGCGCGGGCGATGGCGGCGATGTGGTCGGGCGTGGTGCCGCAGCAGCCGCCGACGATGTTCACGAAGCCCGAGGTGGCGAACTCGTGGATCAGCGTGCCGGTGTCGGCGGGCTGTTCGTCGTATTCCCCGAACGCGTTCGGCAGGCCGGCGTTCGGGTAGCAGGTGACGTACCCCTCGGCGATCCGCGCCAGCTCGGCCAGATAGGGCCGCATCTCGCGGCCGCCGAGCGCGCAGTTGAGCCCGACGCTCAGCGGCTTCGCATGCCGGATCGAGACGTAGAAGGCGTCGAGTGTCTGGCCCGACAGCGTGCGCCCGCTGCGGTCGGTGATCGTCACCGAGATCATGATCGGCAGCTCGACGCCGCGTTCCTCGAACACCTCGAGCGCGGCGGCGACCGCCGCCTTCGCGTTCAGCGTGTCGAAGATCGTCTCGATCAGCAGCAGGTCGCAGCCGCCGTCCATCAACCCGCGCACCTGCTCCCGGTAGGCCTCGCGCACCTCGTCGAAGGTCACCGCGCGGAACGCCGGGTTGTTCACGTCGGGCGAAATCGACAGCGTGCGGTTCGTCGGGCCAATCGATCCGGCCACGAAACGGGGACGATCCGGGGTGCGCGCCGTCCATGCGTCGGCCGCCTCGCGCGCGACGAGCGTGCCGGCGACGTTCAGCTCATAGGCCAGCGATTCGAGGCCGTAGTCGGCCTGCGCGATGGTGGTGCAGCTGAAGGTGTTGGTCTCGATGATGTCGGCGCCCGCCTCGAGATACTGGCGGTGGATGCCGCCGATGATGTCGGGCCGGGTCAGCACCAGCAGGTCGTTGTTCCCCTTCAGGTCGCGCGTGTGCTCCCGGAACCGGTCGCCGCGGAAGTCGGATTCCGACAGGCGGTGGCGCTGGATCATCGTGCCCATCGCCCCGTCGAGCACGAGGATGCGGGAGTCGAGGAGCGAACGGAGGCGATCGAAGCTGGTCATCGGGTTCCCTTGTATGGTCGGGGAGGCCGCGCCGCCGGGCGCGTGGTGTGGGGGACGTTCGGCTTCATGCCCGAGGCGACGAGCACGGTGAACGGGTCACCGGGCTTGCCCGCCCCGACCTGGACGCGCGTGCGCACGAGCCCCGCGTCCGTGAGGAGCTGGCCGAGTGCCGCGTCGGTGAAGCCGAGGTGCTGGTGGCCGAACCGCTGCCGCACCCAGTCCTGGGTGTGCTCGCGGAGGTCGAGAATCAGGAGGCGGCCGCCGGGACGCAGGATGCGCGTCGCCTCGGCGATGGCCCGTTCGGGGTCGTTCGCGTGGTGCAGCGCCTGCGAGAGCAGGGCGACATCGACCGACTCGTCACGCAGCGGCAACCGGCCGAAGTCGCCCTTCTTCCAGTCGACGTTGCTGATGCGCCGCCGCGCGGCCAGCGCCTTGGCCCGCTCGAGCACCTCGTCGGAGCGGTCGATGGCGACGACGTGGCGGGCCCACCGCGCCGTCTCGAGCGTGAGGTAGCCGTCGCCGCAGCCGATGTCGGCGACGTCCAGCGGGGGCAGCAGGTGCCCGAGGGCGCGGGCCCAGGCGGCCCAGCTCCGGCCCGGCACGAGCTGCCGCGTATCGCCGTGCGTGTCGAAGTTCTCCTTGCGGAGCCGCAGGACCTCCTGCAGCCGGGCGTCGTCCTGCCGCACCGTCGCGTCGGTCGCGTGCGCCGCGAACTGCGCCTCGAGCACCGTCCAGAGGGCGGCCTGGCCCCCGGTGCGCGCATCGTCCGCGAGCCGGTAGTACACCCAGCCCGCCTCGCGCTCCTCGGCCACGAGCCGCGCGTCGCGCAGCAGCGCGAGGTGGCGCGACACGTTCGACTGCGCGGCCCCGAGGATGCCCGTGAGCTCGGTCACGTTGAACCGATCCTGCGCGAGGAGGCGCAGCAGCCGGAGCCGCGTCGGGTCGCCGAGAAGCCGGAAGAGGGAGGATGCGCCCTGCATCGATATCCATGCATGTTGATATATCGATATCGACATGTCAACGATCGGGGGCCGGTGTTACGGCTGGCGCGCAAGCTCCGCAGAATTCAGGGCCGGATCCGGCGGATGCGGGCTGCCGATCGCGCCTGCCGTACATGGAATCGTGCATGGACAGCACGGATGGAGATCTCACTTTGCAGTCTGTGGCCCTTCGGCCTCTGGAATAGGCCAGAATTATTGCAAAGTGCTCCGCCGGTTCTGCATAATTGGCCCACGGACGCAGCGCGGCCCGCACCATTCATCTCTCACCGCGAACAGGAAAGGACAACCCCACGATGGGATCCGCATCGCTTTCAGCAGCCATCAAGAGCATCCGCGACTGGTCCATGAACGAGGGCCGCGCCACGACGACCCCGGTCAACGCCGGTGAGGTGTTCGGCAGCCTGGCCTTCAACGACAAGGTGCAGCAGCAGCGCCTGCCGAAGGCCGCCTACCGCGCCCTGCGCGCGACGATCACCCGGGGCGAGCCGCTCGAGCTGGCAACGGCCGACGCTGTCGCGACGGCCCTGAAGGACTGGGCGGTCGAGCACGGCGCCTCCCACTACACCCACTGGTTCCAGCCGCTGACCGGCATCACCGCCGAGAAGCACGACTCCTTCCTGAATCCGACCAGCGACGGCGGCGCCATCGCGGAGTTCCGCGGCAAGGAACTGATCAAGGGTGAACCGGACGCGTCGAGCTTCCCGTCGGGCGGCATGCGCTCCACCTTCGAGGCGCGCGGCTACACCGCGTGGGACCCGACCAGCCCGCCCTGGCTGCTCGTCGGCAGCAACAGCGTCACCCTGGTGATTCCGACCGCGTTCGTGTCGTGGACCGGCGAGGCGCTCGACAAGAAGACGCCGCTCCTCCGCTCGATGGAAGCGGTGTCGAAGCAGGCCGTCCGCGTGCTGAAGCTGTTCGGTTCGACCGCCGAGCGCGTCACCGCCACCTGCGGCCCCGAGCAGGAATACTTCCTCATCGACCAGAACTTCTACTTCTCGCGCCCCGACCTCATCAACGCGGGCCGCACGCTCTTCGGCGCGACGCCGCCCAAGGGCCAGGAGATGGAAGACCAGTACTTCGGCAGCATCCCCGAGCGCGTGCTGGCCTACATGAACGAGGCTGAGGCCGAGCTGTTCAAGGTCGGCGTGCCCGTGAAGACGCGGCACAACGAAGTGGCGCCGAGCCAGTACGAGATCGCCCCGGTGTTCGAGACGGCGAACGTCGCGGTCGACCACCAGATGATGACGATGGAGGTGCTGAAGAAGGTCGCGCCGAAGTACGGCCTGGCCTGTCTCCTCCACGAGAAGCCGTTTGCCGGCGTCAACGGCTCGGGCAAGCACAACAACTGGTCCCTGGCCGACGAATTCGGCAACAACCTGCTCGGCCCGGGCGACACGCCGCACGACAACGTGCAGTTCCTGGTCTTCTGCGCCGCCGTGCTGCGCGCCGTCGACAAGTGGCAGGGACTGCTGCGCGCGACCATCGCCAGCGCCGGCAACGATCACCGCCTGGGCGCGAACGAGGCGCCGCCGGCCATCCTCTCGATCTTCCTCGGCGACATGCTCACCGACATCTTCGAGCAGATCGAGAAGAGCGGCGGGGCGAAGTCGACCAAGCAGGGCGGCATGCAGGACCTCGGCGTGAGCGTCCTCCCGAAGCTGCCGCGTGACGCGGGCGACCGCAACCGCACGAGCCCGTTCGCCTTCACCGGCAACAAGTTCGAGTTCCGCGCCGTGTCGTCGGGCCAGAACATCGCGTTCCCGAACACCGTCCTGAACGCGGCGATGGCCGACGCGCTCGAGTACGTCGCCGACGAACTCGAGGCGGCCACCGCGAAGGGTGAAGACCTGACCAAGGCGGTCGGCAAGCTCCTCGTGAAGATGGTCAAGGAGCACAAGCGGATCATCTTCAACGGCAACGGCTACTCGGCCGAGTGGCAGAAGGAAGCCGCGAAGCGGAAGCTGCTGAACCACAAGAACACCGTGGATGCCCTGCCGGAGATCATCACGCCGCAGGCGATCAAGCTGATGGAGCGCTTCAAGGTGCTCAACTCGCGCGAGATGCACGCGCGATACGAGATCTTCCTGGAGAACTACAACAAGACGATCAACATCGAGGGACAGCTGATGGTGCTCATGGCGAACCGGTACATCCTGCCGGCCGCCTTCGAGTACCAGAAGCAGGTGGGCCAGAGCATCGCGGCCGTCAAGGCGGGCGGCGGCACCTCGGTGAGCGGCAAGAAGCTGCTCGCCAGCTACACCAAGCTCGTCGACAAGTTCAAGACGCAGAACGACACGCTGGCCGCGCTGCTCGAGCACGGCGGCGGCACGGCCGAGAAGCACGCGAAATACATGCGCGACAAGGTCGTCCCGGCCATGCAGGCGCTGCGCGCCACGGGCGACGCGATCGAGGTGCTGACGCCCCACGAGGTGTGGCCGCTCCCGACCTACCGCGAGATGCTGTTCGTCAAGTAAGCCGACGGCATCCCGTTCCACCGTCCGATCAGGCGAGCCGGTCCGCGAGGGCCGGCTCGTTTGTCGTTGGGGCGGAGGCGCCGGCAGAGCTGGTACCCATCCTGCAGCCATCGCCCGGCAACCGTGGCCGTGATGCATCTGGCGTCGATCCGCGGACTCCGGCCTACGGATATCCGTTGGCGGGGATCCAAAAACCCGGCGGGCTGCCCCTGAAAGCGCTCGGGCCGGTGTCGCAGTCGCGGTGTAGACTAGGGGGTCCGTGCCGTCTGTGCCCGGCGTGCGGGCCTGCGCCGCCGATATTCCCCGACTCTCACCGCGTCCGACAGGACGCATGCTCGTTGACCACGTCCCTGTTGCCGACCGCTGCGTGCGCCTGTCCCTGACGACCGCACCTGCCCGACAGCCGGGCGCTCCTCCGTTGTGAAAACGCACATGGGTATCCTCGAAAAGCTCCGCCCCGCTCCCCGTTGGAAGCACGCTGATCCCGCCGTCCGGGCCGCTGCCGTCTACGAACTCGGCCCCGACCAGCAGGACACGCTCCTGTCGCTGGCGCGCGAGGACGGTGACGCCCGTGTGCGTCGCGCGGCGGTCTCGCGTATCGACGCGGTCGCCGTGCTCGCCGAGATTGCCCGCACCGATCCGGACGAGGACGTCCGCGCCGAGGCGTTCCGAGGCCTGGCCGGCGTCGCGGTGGAGTCGGCCGACGTCGCCCGGGTCACCGAGGCGGCCCGCGCCCTGCTCGACCTGCAGCGCACGAAGGAGCTCGTGGCGGTCGCTCGCGACAACGCCAGCGCCGAGGTTCGCGCGGCCGTGGTCGATCTGGTCTCCGACGCCCGCTCGCTCGGCGCCATCAGCCGGCACGGGCAGGACGGGGCGACCCGCCTGCGCGCCCTGGCGCGTCTGTCGGACCCCGACGAACTGCTGAACGTCGCCGTCAAGTCGGAGCACACCGACGCCGCCGTGGCCGCCCTCGAGCGGATCTCGGACGTCGAGGCGCTCACGAGCGTCGGCCAGCGCGCCCGCAACAAGGTGGCGGCCCGCCGCGCCCGCACGAAGCTGCGGGCCATCGAGGAGGCCTCGCGCCCCGCGCCGGTCGAGGAAGCACCGAAGATGACCGCCGCCGACCTCCAGCGCGCCGCCGAGCTCATCGGCCGCGCCGAGGCGCTCGTGACGACCGGTGACACCGCCGAAGCCGGCAGCGCCCTGTCTGCCGTCCGGCTCGCCTGGGCCGAGCTGCAGGCCGACGTCCTCGTGGACGACGCGCTGACCCAGCGGTTCGAGGCGGCCTCCGACGCGGTGAAGGAAGCGATTGCCGAGCGGCAGCGCGAAGTCGAGGCCGAGGCGGAACGGGCGCGCACGATGGCCCGGGAGCAGGCCGACCGTGTCGCCATCTGCGAGGAACTCGAACGCATCGAGGGTGCGGACGCCGCCGATCGCGCCGCTGACCTGAAGGTGCGGTGGGACACGCTGCCGCCGATGCCGTCCGAGTACGCGGCGTCGCTGACCAGGCGCTTCCAGGACGCGAACCGTGCCTTCGAGGAGCGCGAACGCCGGCGCCTGCTCGGCGAGACCGCCGGGGCCCGGCTCGAGTCGCTGGCGACCGAGGTCGAGTCGCTGCTCGCGTCGGAACAGCCGCTCGAGGATGTGGTCGCCCGCTGGCGCGGCCTGCGCCGTGACGCCGACCTGCTGCGCGAGTTCGCCGCGGCGAACCCGGCCGCGGCCGAGCGGCTCGAGGCGGCGGTTGCCGCCATCGAGGAGAAGGAGCAGGAGCAGCAGCGCGTCCGCGGGAAGCAGGAACAGGACAACCTGAAGCGCCTGCAGCAGCTCTGTCGCCAGCTCGAGGTGCTCGCCGCCGGCGAGGCCATCACCCTGAAGGCGGGCGACCGGGCACTGCGCGACATCAAGACGGCGCTCGACGAGCGCGCCGCGCTGCCGACCAAGCAGGATCGGCAGGAGATTCAGACGCGGCTCGAGGCCGTGCGCCTCGCCATCGCCCCGCGCGTGCAGGAGATGCGCGACGCCGACGAGTGGCAGCGCTGGGCGAACCTGCAGGTGCAGGAAGAGCTCTGCCGCGACATGGAGGCGCTGAAGGCGGAGGAGAACCTCGAGACCGCCGCGCGCCGCATGCGCGAACTGCAGGCCCGCTGGAAGGCGGTCGCCCTCGCGCCCCGCGCGCAGGGCGAGGCGATGTGGCGCCGGTTCAAGACGGCGCAGGACGAGGTCTACACCCGCACGTCGGTGCACGTCGCGCAGCAGAACGAGGAGCGCGCCTCGAACCTCACCCGCAAGCAGGCGCTCTGCGAGCGCGCCGAGGCGCTGGCCGACTCGAGCGACTGGGTGAAGACCGCCCAGGAGATCCAGCAGCTGCAGGCCGAGTGGAAGACCGTCGGCCCGGTCAGCCGCGGGCACGAGAAGGCGATCTGGGAGCGGTTCCGCACCGCCTGCGACCGCTTCTTCACCCGCCGGCAGGAAGACCTCAAGAAGCGCAAGGAAGACTGGTCGTCGAACCTCACGCGCAAGGAGGCGCTCTGCGCCCAGGCCGAGGCGCTCGCCGACTCGACCGAGTGGGACGCGGCCGCCACGCAGCTCCGGCAGCTCCAGGCCGAGTGGAAGACCATCGGCCCGGTCCGGAAGGCCAAGTCGGAGGTGATCTGGCAGCAGTTCCGCGGCGCCTGTGACCGGTTCTTCGAGCGGTACAAGCACCGCGATCAGGTCGACATGCAGGCCAAGGCGGCCCCGCGCGAGGAGATCCTCGGGAGCCTCTCCGCGCTGCTGCCGGCTGACGGCGGCGCCGGGGCGGAGGCACCGTCCGACCTCTACGCGCGCGTGCAGGACCTGCGCGCCCAGTGGCACCAGGCGCCCGAACTGCCGCGCGGGCTGCAGCAGTCGCTCAGCACCCGTTTCCACGAGGGGCTCGGCCAGCTCGTGGCGATCTGGCCGGCGGCGTTTGCCGGCACCGACCTCGACCCCGAGACGACGCGGCAGCGCATGGAGAAGATCCTCGCCCGCGTCGAGCAGCTGCTCGCGGCGCAGCAGGCGAAGGCGCCGGTACGCGAGCTCTCGCCGGCTGAACTGCTCGCGCAGCAGTGGCGCGAGCGGCTCGCCTCGAACACCATGAGCGGCGGCGGACGGCCCGGTGAGGGCGACGACGCCCGCTGGCGCGCGACCGAGCAGGAAATCCGGAACGCCCAGGCGCAGTGGATGCGGCTGGGTCCGGTGCCGCCGGACGTCGCCGGTCCGCTGAACGATCGCTTCCAGAAGGCCTGCCGCCGGTTCTTCGACCAGCGCCGCAAGCCCGCATAGACGTCTCGCGCAGGAGTAGTCCATGAGCAGCGTCGCCCCGGCGGCGTTACACCCCGGTGGCACTGGTGCGGGCGTCGGCACGAAGACCATCGTGCTCGGCCTCGTGTCGTCGGCGTTCTTCAGCACCACCTTCGTCGTGAACCGGGCCATCGGCCTCGCCGGCGGCCACTGGATCTGGACGGCGGTGATGCGCTACGCGTGGGTGCTCCTGCTGCTGGGCGGCTGGTTCGTGGTGACCGGCCGCATGGGGCAGGTGCTCACGGCGTTCCGGCGCCACCTGCTGTTCTGGGTGCTGGCCGGATCCATCGGCTACGGCCTCTTCTACGCGAGCCTCAGCTTCGCGTCGACGCGCGCGCCCGGCTGGATCGTCGCCTGCACGATGCAGTTCACCATCCTGGCGACGCCGCTGGTGCTGCTGGCGTTCGGCGCGCGGGTGCGGCGCAGCGGCATCGCGCTGCTGCTGCTGATCTTCGCCGGCATCGTGCTGGTGAATTTCGACCACCGCGGCGGCCAGTCGACGTCGCAGCTGTTCGGCATCCTCCCGGTGCTCATCGCCGCGTTCGCCTACCCGATCGGCAACCAGTTCGTGCAGGAAGGGCGCAACGGCGGCCGCGGCTGGATTCCGAAGCTCGACGA
>CANIAI010000082.1 GCA_947465275.1 Acidobacteriota bacterium
CGCGCGTACCACGGCATGCCCGCGGGCTGCTCATGGATGAGCCGCGGCACCCCGGGGAGGGCACGTCGGCCACCCAGGATGACGCGTCCGCACCTGCCGTGACCGGTCGGGGGCGATAGAATGCCGGTGATGCGGTCACTCTCACTGCTCGGCGTCAGTGCGGCGCTGTTCATCTTCGGCATCGGCTTCATCGTCGTCGGGGCGCGCGGCCGGACGGCCGCGTCAGCACCGGTGGCCCCCGTCACGGCGGAGGCGCCGGTCGCGACCGTGAAGCAGCTCATGGCGGCCGTCGCGATGCCGACCTCCGAGGCGATCTTCAACTCGGTGCAGACGAGCGTCACCGACAAGGGTGTCGAGGAGATCTTCCCGAAAGACGATCAGGAGTGGGCCGCCCTGGGGGCGAGTGCCGCCGCGCTGGCGGAGGTCGGCAACCTGATGGTCACCGGCGGGCGCGCGGTCGACACGGGCGACTGGGTGAAGATGTCGCAGGCGATGACCGCCGCCGCGAAGGAGACGGTCGACGCGGCGGTCGCGCACGACAAGGAAGCCGTGCTCAGGGCCGGCGACAAGGTGAACCAGACCTGTGACGCCTGCCATGCGAGGTATCGACGCGAATGACCCGCCGCCACACGATACATACCGCCGTCCTGGCCGTCGTGCTCTGGAGCCTGCCGCAGCTGCTCGAGGCGCACGGCGTCTCCGGTAAGGACGCCGTCTACCTGCAGGGGCTCGAGGGCCGCGCCATCGTCCCGCTGATGTACCTCGGGGCGAAGCACATGGTCACCGGCTACGACCACCTGCTCTTCCTGGTGGGCGTGATCTTCTTCCTGTACCGGCTCAAGGATGTGGTGCAGTACGTGAGCCTGTTCACGATCGGGCACAGCGCCACGCTGCTGCTCGGCGTGCTCGGCGGCATCCACGCCAACCCGTACCTCATCGACGCCGTCATCGGCTTCTCGGTCGCCTACAAGGCGTTCGACAACATGGACGGCTTCCGGCGCTTCTTCGGGTTCCAGCCCGACACGCGCGCCGCCGTGCTGGTCTTCGGCCTGTTCCACGGCTTCGGCCTCGCGACCAAGCTGCAGGACTTCGCGCTCTCGCCGAACGGGCTGGTGGCGAACATCGTCAGCTTCAACGTCGGCGTCGAGATCGGCCAGGGGATCGCGCTGACGGCCGTCCTGCTGCTGCTCACCTGGTGGCGCACCCGCACCGGCTTCCTTCAGCACGCGTTCGCGATGAACGCGATCGTCATGGCCGCCGGATTCCTGCTCGTCGGCTATCAACTGTCCGGATACGTCCTTGGAGCCGTCTAGCGTGACCAGCGAACCCTCCGCTCCCCCGCCGATCGTCGAGGTCAGGCACCGTATCGCGACCGCGGCCGGCGCCGCGCTGCTCGTGGCCGGCGTGCTGCTCGTCACGACGGTCCTCCCCGCCGAATTCGCGGTCGACCCGACCGGCATCGGCAGGAGGCTGGGCCTGCTCGATCTGGGTGTCACCGGTCAGGCGGTCGAACAGCTCAACGCCGCCGCGGCGGGTGGCGCTGGTGGCGCGAGCGGCGCGTCGGCCGTCCCGATCCTGGCGAAGCAGCCCGGCGGGTTCAGGCAGGAGACGGTGGAGTTCAGGATCGCCCCCAGGGGCAGTCTCGAGTACAAGTACCGCCTCGACAAGGGGCAGCCGATGTTCTACGCGTGGAAGGCGACGACCACCGTCAACTTCGAGGCGCACGCGGAACCGGATGGCGCGCCGCGCGGCTACGCCCAGAGCTACGAGAAGGGCGCGGCGGCGGCCGACTCAGGAACGCTGACCGCGCCGTTCGCCGGCATCCACGGCTGGTACTGGGAGAACCCCTCCGATACCGAAGCGACCGTGACGCTGACCACCGCCGGCTTCTACACGATCTCCCACGAATTCCGCGCCGGGGAGCCGGTCAAGAACAAGACGTTCCAGTAGCCTGGAGCACGGTCTCCCGCATTCAGCCGAAGTACGGCAGATCGTCCAGCCAGCCGCGAACGGTGTCGGCGATGGCGGGACTGGCGGCGACGACCGTCAGCTGGTTGGCCGAGCGCGGCGTGTAGCGTCCGCCCGCCGCGTGCGCGACGACCCCACCCGCTTCTGATAAGAGGAACGCCGGCGCCGCGTGGTCCCACGGCAGCAGGCGGAAGTAGAGGGCGAAGTCGGCGCCGCCGGTGACGATGGTCGTGTACTCGATCGCCGCGCACCCCGCCTTGTGCACCGGCTGGAAGCGTCCGGTCGCGCGCGCCTCGAGCGGGCCCTGCAGCGCTGGCGCCATGTAGCGCGAGTGAATCGTCCCGCGAGGACGGCCCGGATCGGGTGACGCGGGCATCCGCCAGGGCGCGCCGTTCAGGCACACGCCGCTCCCCTCCTCACCCATGAAGAGCTGACCGCGGGCGGGCAGCACGACCCAGGCGGCGCGCGTCAGGCCGCCGAGCACGAACGCCACCATGATCCCGAAACCGTCGTCGCCCGCCGCGAAGTTGCGCGTGCCGTCGATCGGGTCGATCACCCACACCGGACCGTCGCCGCGGAGGAGATCGAGCGCGCCGGCGTTGGCGTGGGCCGCCTCTTCCCCGAGCACCGGCACGCCGGGCGTGAGCGCGTTCAGGTCGGCCGTGAGCCGGCGCTCCACGTCGGTGTCCACGGCGGTGACCACGTCGTCAGGGTCGTACGCCGTCTGCTTGCGCTCCACATCGCCGGCGGCGAGATGGCGGAAGCGCGGCAGCACGAGCTCGTCGGACGCCGCCGTGATGAGCCTGGCGACGGCCTCGACGTCAGGCAGGCGGTCAGGCAGGCGGTCAGGCAGGCGGACGGGCGTGCGCCCCGTCACGGGACCGGCTCGTAGTAACGGCCGGCCGGCGGCTCGTCGAGCATCGGGAGCACCTGCAGCACGCGGCCCTTCGGAATCAGGGCGGCGGCCGCCTGATGCGCGGCCACCGACGTCCACTGCTCGACGATCGCGACGTGCGAGGCCTCGTCCGGATCGCGCAGCAGCTCGACCGAGAGGCACCCCTCGGCGGCGCGGATGGTGGCGATGATGCCCTTCAGGAAGGTGACGAGCTCGTCGGCCCGTCCCTCGGCGGCGTGGAACTCGTTGACGCGGGTGATCGGCACGCGTCGATTATCGCGCGGACCCGCCTACCGCTGGTCGTCCGGGATCAGCCGCCGGCCGAGGCTCACGACCTTGTCGTCCGTGTAGCCGAGCGCCTCGTAGAACGCGAGCACCTCGAGGTTCTCGGCCCGCACCTGCAGGTTGATCTTCGGGCAGCCGAGCGCGACCAGGCGCTGCTCGGCCTCGTGCATCATGCGCCGCCCGAGTCCGCGTCGCCGCGCGGCCGGGTCGACGGCGAGGTAGTTGATCCAGCCACGGTGGCCGTCGTAGCCGACCATCACGGCGGCGACGACGCGGCCCTCCGACACGGCACGCGTGGCAGCGGTGTCACCGTCCGCTGGCTCGACGGCCACGAGCAGCAGGTCGGGCTGCACCGCGCGCTTGCGGGCGATGTCCTTGTGGGGATCGTTCCAGGGGCGCAGCAGGCCGCAGCGGTCCCACAGCGCGACGACGGCGGCTTCGTCGGCCGGCTCGAACACGCGGACGCGGATCGGATCGCGGAGCGGCGCGGTGCGCATCAGGAAATGCGGCCCCGAGTGGGGCACGTCGAACTCCTCGCCCACCGCCTCGAAGCCGTGGCGTTCGTAGAAGGCGCGCGCCGTCGTCCGGCCGTAGCACCAGCAGAGACGTCCGCCGGCGTCGACGATGCGCGCCAGCCCCGCGTCGAGCACGAGTCCGCCCACACCGCGGCTGCGGTGCTGTTCGAGGGTCGCCATGCCGCGCAGACGCCAGTCGCGCGGGTCACCGTCCGCGGGACACGGCTCGGGCATGAAGGAGGCAACGCCCACGAGTTCGGCCGTGGCCCGGTCGTCGCCAAGGAACGCGCCGAGATGGAACGAGCCGGGTGCGTCGTCGCCGGGCAGGCGCGTCTCGGCGGGCGGACGCCCGGCGCGCAGCACCAGCTGCCGGATCGGCCGGGTCTGCTCCACCGTGACCGGCCTGACGGTGACCGGCGGCGGCGCCCCTGACAGCTCTTTCCCGAGGTCCTTCCCGAAACAGAGGCTCGTGTCTGGCGAGAGGCAGTACTCGCCGAACAGGGGCACGGGGGCGTAGCCGGCGTGCTCGTAGAGCGCGATTGCCGCGAGCTGTCTGGTACCGGTCTCGAGCACCACGCGTGAGAGGCCGAGCGCGCGCGCCTCGGCTTCGACGGCCGTGAGGATGCGGCGTGCGACCCCATGGCCTCGGGCCTCGGGGACGACATACATCCGCTTGATCTCGCCCGTTCCGGCGTCCAGTGTCCGCACCGCGCCGCACCCGATCGGCCGACCGTCCCGCCAGGCCACCAGGAAGGCGCCTCGGCCCGGGGCCGTCTCTTCGGGGTCGAGCCGGAAGTGATTGGCGCCTGGGTCGTCGTAGAGCACCGCCAGTTCGGCGTTCAGGGCGCGGATGAGCGTCTGGCTGACGTCCTCGGTGAGGGGGGTCTGGAGGATAGTGAGTTCGGCAGCCATCCGTTGATCGTGCCACAGGCACGCGGCGCCTGAACGGATGAGCCGTGGTGTCGCAGTTCGTAGTTTTCGGGCCATTCACCGACAGCCTGTGACAGAATCCGCCGCCATGAGCTTTCGGCTGCTGCCCCGCCTGGCGGGTCCCCTGCTTCTGATCCTGCTGGCACCGTCGGCCTTCGCGCAGACCGCTCCAGCGATCGGCGCCGCCCAGCGCCCGGCCGCACCCGCCGAGCGGCCGACCCTCCGGGCCGTGGCGCTCACGCAGCCGCTGCAGATCGACGGGCGCCTCGACGAGGAGCTCTATCGCACCGTCCAGCCGACCACCGGCTTCGTCCAGGTGGAACCCAGGCCCGGACAGCCGGCCTCGGAGCGCACGGAACTCTGGGTCGCGTACGATGCCGACAACGTCTACATCGCCTTCCGCAACTGGGAGTCGAACCCAAAGGCCATCGTCGCGAAGGAGATGCGCCGGGATACCCAGAGTATGTGGGGGGGCGACGACATCGTCAGCTTCATTCTCGACACCTTCCACGACGGCCGGAACGGCTTCCAGTTCGCGCTCAACTCCATCGGCGGGCGCGACGACGGGCAGGTCTCGAACGAACGGCAGTACAACGGCGACTGGAACACGGTGTGGAACTTCAAGCCGGGGCGCTTCGAGAGCGGCTGGGTCGTCGAGGCCGCCATTCCGTTCAAGTCGCTCCGCTACGCCGCGGGCGAGGAACAGGTGTGGGGGTTCAACGCGCTCCGGACCAACCGGGCGAAGAACGAGCTGTCGTTCCTCTCACCGACGTCGACCGTGCGCGGGCAGCAGGGGCTCCAGCAGACGTCATTGGCGGCGACACTGACCGGCATCAGGGCACCATCTGGCGCGAAGAACATCGAGCTGAAGCCGTTCGCCATCGCCACCGCGAGCGCCACCCGCACCGCACCGAAGACGCTGTCCGGCGACGTCACGCGCGACGTGGGTGGTGACTTCAAGTACGGGATCACGCAGAACATGACGGCCGATGTCACCCTGCGCACCGACTTCGCGCAGGTCGAGGCCGACACCCAGCAGGTGAACCTCACGCGGTTCAGCCTGTTCTTCCCCGAGAAGCGCGAGTTCTTTCTCGAGAACCAGGGCACGTTCCAGTTCGGCAGCACCGGCGGCGCCGCCGCGACCGGTGACACCCCGCTGCTCTTCTACAGCCGTCGCATCGGCCTCGAGCAGGGGCGCACCGTGCCGCTCAGCGCCGGCGGACGCGTCACCGGCCGCGCCGGGCGCTACACCATCGGCGCGATGAACATCCAGGCAGGGGACGACGACGCCCAGACGTCCGGGGCGCTGCCGACCAACTTCACGGTCGCGCGCCTGAAGCGCGACATCCTGCGCCGCAGCTCGATCGGCGTGATGATGACCGAGCGACGCGGCACGACCAACACCCTCAGCAACAACGCGGCCTACGGGGTGGACGGCACGTTCGCCTTCTTCCGGAACCTCACCATCGTCACCTATGCGGCCCGCACCGAAGCACATGGCGTCACAGCCCGCAACAACGCCAGCGTGCGCGCGCAGCTCGACTACAACGCCGACCGGTACGGGCTGCAGCTCGAACAGCTGAATGTCGGCCGGAACTTCAACCCGGGCGTCGGCTTCGTGCGGCGCACCGACATCGAGAAATCGTACGCGCTGGCGCGCTTCAGCCCACGGCCGAAGAAGAACCGCTACGTCCGGAAGTTCTACTTCCAGGGCTCACTGGCGTACATCGAGAACGGCGCGGGCCGGCTCGACACCCGCAACCGGGACGTCGAGTTCGATGCCGACCTGCAGAACGGCGACAAGCTGATTCTGTTCTACGACGGCGCGTACGAGCACCTGGCGAACCCCTTCCGTATCGCGAGCGGGGTGACACTGCCGATCGGCTCGTACACCTGGGACACGGTCCACGTCGGCTACAATCGCGCCGGGCGCCAGCGGGCGTCAGGGAACCTCTTCGTCGAGTACGGCACCTTCTACAACGGGCACAAGACCGCGTTCGGCGTGTCGAGCGGCCGTGTGAGCGTCACGCCTCGCGTGTCGTTCGAGCCGACCTATTCGGTGAACAAGGCAGAACTGGTGCAGGGCTCCTTCACCACGCAGCTGGCGGGGCTGCGGGCGATCTATACGCCGACCTCGCGCATGTTCGCGAGCGCGTTCCTGCAGTTCAACTCGAGCACACACGCCGTGTCGTCGAACGTGCGCCTGCGCTGGGAGTACCAGCCGGGCAGCGAGCTCTTCGTGGTCTTCAACGAAGATCGCGACACGACGGCGCGCAGCTTCCCCGAGCCGACCAATCGCGCCTTCGTGGTGAAGGTCAACCGCCTGTTCCGCATGTAGTCGGCGCGGCCCTGCCGCGGCGGGCGCTCAGCGTGCCGGGGCCGGCCCCTGCCGCAGCGTCGGGTAGGTGATGCCGAGCTGCTCCAGGTAGGTCGCGTACTTTGTCGGGTCGAAGTAGTACTTCTTCATCTCGTCCCGGTACTTCGCCATCGTGTCGGCGTTCAGTGTGACGGCCGGCTTGTCGTTCGGCCCGATGAGCGGCTCGTACTTCCGATCCTTCGTCTGCACCGTTCGGTAATACGTCCACGCCTGGTCGACCACCTCCGGCTTCGCCAGTATGTCGAGGATGGTCGAGGCGATCACCTTGGCGCCGGCGGTCGCGCCCTTGTGCGCGATCGGCGTGGCGCTCGCGATGGCGTTCGCCCAGTTGTGCCCCGGCAGGCCGGGGATGTTCGAGGGGTAGCGGAGCGTCACCGTCGGCACGGTCCAGGAGACGTCGCCGATGTCGTCTGACCCGCCGCCGAAGTTGTCCTCGGGACGACCGGGCTGGCCGAGGGTACCCACCTCTTTCAGGAGCCCCGTCTCGGGCTGGCCGAGTTCCTTCTGGATGCCGCGCGCGAGCGCGAGGTCCTTCTCGTCCCACGTCGGCATACCGACCGCCTTGATGTTGGCGTACATCGTCTCGGCCACCGGCTTGTTGAAGTGCTGCGGCCACGCGGAGCCGAGCACGCGGCTCGTCACCGTGGTCGAGGTCATCATCGCGGCCCCCTGCGCCATCTGGTCGGCCAGGGAGCGCAGTTCGACGATGTGCGGGTAATCGATCTCGCGCAGGAAGTACCAGACGCTCGCGTTCTGCGGGACGACGTTCGGCTGATCGCCGCCGTTGGTGATGACGTAGTGCGACCGCTGCTGCAGGCGCAGGTGCTCGCGCCGGTAGTTCCAGCCGATGTTCATCAGCTCCACGGCGTCGAGGGCAGACCGGCCCCGCCAGGGCGCCGCCGCCGCGTGCGCGCTCTCGCCCGCGAACGCGTACTCGACCGACACGAGTCCCGACGAGGCGGTCGCCTCGCCCCACGACACGCCCATGGTGTTGGCCACGTGCGCGAAGAGGCAGATGTCGACGTCCCTGAAGACGCCCGCGCGCACGAAGTGCGCCTTCCCGGCCAGCAGTTCCTCGGCGATGCCCGGCCAGACGACCAGCGTGCCCGGAATCCGGTCGCGCTCCATGATCTTCTTCACCGCCAGGGCCGCCGTGATCTGCAGCGGCAGGCCCGTGTTGTGCCCCTCGCCATGCCCCGGCGCCCCGTCGATGATCGGGTCGTGGTACGCGACGCCGGGCTTCTGCGAAGCCTGCGGAATGTCGTCGATGTCCGACCCGAGGGCGATGACCGGCTTGCCAGAGCCCCATGTGGCCGTCCACGCCGTCGGCATCCCCGCCACGTTCGTCTGGATGGTGAAGCCGTTCTTCCGCAGGATGTCGGTGAGGTACTTCGACGTCTCGAACTCCTGGTACCCGAGTTCGCCGAAGCTGAACACCTGATCGATCATCTGCTGGGTCATGACCCGCATGCCGTCGACGTCCGCGGTCGCTTCACGCTTGAGACGGTCGACGTC
>CANIAI010000083.1 GCA_947465275.1 Acidobacteriota bacterium
CGCGGCGGCAGACCTGCCCGTGGTCGCGGACCTGGGTTGTGGCGGCGGGGAACTGCTGACGGCGCTGGCCGGGCGCAGGCCGGTTACTGGCGTCGGGGTCGACCTGTCGGTGCCGGCGATCGAGGCGGCGGCCCGGCTCGCGGGCGCCGGCGCGGCTGGCGCATCCGGTGAGTCCAGCCTGGCCTGGGTGGTCGCGAACGCCGACCGGCGGCTGCCGCTGCTCGACCGCTCGGTCGACCTGCTGCTCTCGGTCAACGCGCGGCGGAATCCGGCTGAGTGCGCGCGCGTGCTGGCACCCGGCGGACATCTGCTGGTGGTCGTCCCGGCGGACGACGACCTGCTCGAACTCCGCGCGGCCGTGATGGGCGACGAGGTGCGGCGCGACCGGACGGAGACGGTGATCGCCGAACATGTCGGCGGATCCGAACACGCCGGCAGCACGGGCGCAGCGGGCCCGTTCACGGTGATCGGTCGGCAGACGGTGCGGAACCGCCCAACCCTCGACGTCCCGCAGCTGCTCGACCTGCTGCGCGGCACCTATCGCGGCGCGCGGACCGCGTCCGCCGAGCGACGGGGTGCGCTGGTCCCGATGCCCGTTACGCTCGCGTCGGAGCTGCTGCTGTTCCGGCTGGCGGCGCCGGCACCGGCGCCGGCGTGAGCGTCACGGCGTCCCCCGGACGCAGCTCCCCTCCCTGCAGCACGCGCGTGTAGATGCGGCTCCAGCCGGGGTGCACCTTCTGCCCGATGCGGACGAACCGCTCGCCGTGGAACGCCCCCCTGATCGTCTTGCAGGGGTCGGCGTAGGCGGTCACTTCGAGCAGCACGTCGCCAATCTGCAGCCGGGCGCCGGGGGTGACCTGGTCCCAGTCGATGCCCGAGAGGGTGACGTTCTCGCCGGTCGCGCCGGGGACGATCGGATGTCCCTCCTCGCGCAGCGCCATGATCCGGTCGAGCGAGTAGAGGCAGACCGCGCGGTCCGGGCCGCCGTGATACCGCCGGTCCAGCTGCCAGTCGCCCGCGAGCCCGTCGACGGTGACGCGCGCGAGCAGGCACGGCCGCTTCGGCACGCCGCCCTTCGAGGTGTGAATCGCCGCGACGGTGCCGGTCCGTCCGACGGTTCCGCCGGTGTCGGGTGTGGCACTCATGCTCATGCGCCCGCTCCCGTCGTCGGGATCCGTTCCACGACCACCGCCGTCCCGTAGGCGAGCACCTCGGTGACGCCCGCCGCAATCTCGTTCGCGTCGTACCGGACGCCGATCATGGCGTTGGCCCCCCGCTCCTCCGCGTGCTCCATCATCAGGCGGAACGCATCGGCGCGCGCCGTCTCGCACAGCTCGGTGTAGAGCGAGATGTTGCCGCCGACGAGCGTCTGCAGCGATGCGCCGATGGTCCCGACGATGCTGCGCGAGCGGACGACGATGCCCCGCACCACCCCGAGCGGCCTCACCACGCGGTAGCCAGGCAGGTCGAACGTGGTCGTGACGAGGGTCGGGTCGATGAGCGTCATGGAGCCTATTGTGAACCCAGTTCCGTCGGATGCCACTCCACGACCAGCGGCATGTGGTCGCTCAGGCGACGCCAGTCCACCCGCGCTCCGACGCTCGCCGCGCGGACGTGTGCCGCATCGCGGTTGCAGAACACGTAATCGAGGTGAAATGGCAGGTCCTGGCGTGAACGGTCGAAGAAGGTTGGCTCCGGCTCCTGACCGAACGCCCAGCCACGATGCCGGTGAATGGAGCTGCGCAGGCCGACCCGCTCCAGCGCCTGCACCAGCGCTCCGAACAACGGGCGCCGGGGCGTGTCGAAGGTGAGGCCGCCGTTGAAGTCACCCGCCATCACCGCGAAGGGGGCGGACAGGAACTCGCGATAGTGCTCCACCGCCATGACCAGCGCGGGCGAGTTCGGCGCGGCGGGTCCACCCGGACCAGGCATGAACGCCCAGGTCGCGAGCAGGTTGCACGACTCGGGACCTGTCACGCGGACCGGGAGGAAATGCCGGAGGTCCGCTCGATACTCGGCTGCCCGCTCGAGCCGGTACGGCCCGAAGGCGATGACCGCGAGTCCCTTCTGACGGGACTCGCCGACCCAGTCGATCGAAGCGTCGCCCCACGGGGCGCCAAGCTGCGGAGCCTTCGCGAGCAGCACCTCCGGGTGCGCGCACTCGGGAATGACCGCGACGTCGGGCCGGAGCGACAGCAGCGCCTCGAGTTTGTCATGCGCGCGTTGCGCGCAATTCCACGCGACGAGTCTCACCGGGAGATGCTGGCCGGTAACCCCGGATCATTGCAACCAGTGAGGCTCCTCCCGGGCGTGCAGGGCGCCAACCTCGCCGACCCTGGTATGTGTCTGGGACGACTGAAACCAGCACCGTGCTTGGAAACTAGCACCGTGCTGGGAAACCAGCAGGGTGCTGGATAGGGCTTCTCGGACCATATAGCCCGCGGGTCGTCCATGGGGCGCGTTTCCGCGGAAACGCGAATTCCGTGCCGGGCAGCGCCGGGCAGAGGCGGGCACGGGCCGGGCAGCGCCGGGCAGGGGCCGGGTACACTATCCACCGGAGGCTTCCACCGGCATGCGCGTCGATATCTGGTCCGATCTGGTCTGTCCCTGGTGCTACATCGGCAAGCGCCGCTTCGAGCAGGCGCTCGCCGCCTTCGAGCATCGCGACGCGGTGCAGGTGGTGCACCGCTCCTTCCAGCTCGACCCGACGTCCCCGCGCGGGGTGACCGAGCCGCGCCGGGCGCGCCTCAAGGCGAAATACCACATCAGCGACGACCAGGTCGCCACGATGGACGAGCGGCTCGAGCAGCTCGCCGCCGAAGTAGGCCTGAACTTCGACCTCTCGGGCGGGAACACCGGCAACACCTTCGACGCCCACCGCATCGTCCACCTGGCCCGCGCGCGCGGCAAGGAAGACGCGATGATCGAGCGCTTCTACCGCGCCTACTTCACCGACGCGGAATCCATCTTCGACGACGACGCGATCGTGCGGCTGGCGGTCGAGGCCGGGCTGGATGAGGCCGAGGTGCGGGCGGTGCTGGCGTCCGACCAGTATGCCGACGCGGTGACGGCCGACGCGAAGGAGGCCGGCGAGATGGGCACGAGCGGCGTCCCGTTCTTCGTCCTCGGCGGCCGCTACGGCATCTCGGGCGCGCAGCCGGTGGAGCTCTTCACCCAGGCGCTCACGCAGGCGTGGGACGACCCGAAGGTCGAGAAGTGAGGGCCGGCTGGCCCCTCGCTCGCCGCACAGCCCTCGTCCTGCTCGCACTGCTGGCCCTGACGCCGGGGTGCCGCAGGTCTGACGCCCCGGGCGCGCCGGGCACCGCCGGCACGTCCGGCACGGCTGGCACGGGAGGCGCCAATCGCTTCGCCAACGGCGTGATCGTCGAAACGGCGAACGGCGTCACGACCTACACGAACCGGCTGGTCGACGAGAAGAGTCCGTACCTGCAGCTGCACGCGCACAACCCGGTGGACTGGTATCCCTGGGGAGACGCCGCGTTCGAGAAGGCGCGGCGCGAGCACAAGCCGATCTTCCTCTCGATCGGCTACTCGACCTGCCACTGGTGCCACGTGATGGAGGCGGAGTCGTTCTCGCACCCGGAGATCGCGGCGCTGATGAACGCCTCGTTCGTCTCGATCAAGATCGACCGCGAGGAGCGTCCGGACCTCGACCGCGTCTACATGTCCTACCTCACGACGGTGAGCGGCGGCGGCTGGCCGATGTCGCTGTTCCTCACCCCCGACCTGAAGCCGTTCTTCGGGGCGACCTACCTGCCGCCGACGTCGCGCCCGGGCGAGGAAGGCTTCCAGCAGATCCTGACGCGCATCGCGAACGACTGGCGCGAGCATCCGGAGGCGATTCTCGCGGCGGCGGCCAGCGGCTCGGACGCGATCTCGCAGCAGGCGAAGATCCCGGGCCCGAAGCAGGACGGCACCGACGCGAAGGCGCTCGACGACACCTTCGACAACCTGAAGCGCTCGTATGACGGCGAGGTGCCGGGCTTCGGCGGGGCGCCGCGCTTCCCGCGTCCGGTGGTGCTCGGCTTCATGCTCCGCTACCACGCCCGCACGAAGAACGCCGAGGCGCGCGAGATGACGCTGGCGACGCTCCGCGCGATGGCGGACGGCGCGATTCACGATCAGCTCGGCGGCGGCTTCCACCGCTACACGACCGACCGCGCGTGGCGCGTCCCGCACTTCGAGAAGATGCTGTACGACCAGGCGCAGCTCGCGATGGCGTATGCCGAGGCGTATCAGCTCACGAAGGACGCCGCCTTCGCCGCCGTCGCGCACGACACGCTCGGCTACCTGCTGCGCGACATGCGCGAGCCGACCGGCGCGTTCGCGAGCGCGGAGGACGCCGACAGCAAGGCGACCGCCGACGCGAAGGATCTGTCGGAGGGCATCTACTACCTCTGGACCGACGCCGAGATCGGCGCGCGCCTCTCCTCCGCCGCGGCCACGCTGGTGCGGGCGCACTACGGCATCACGCCCGCGGGGAACATCCCGGCGGCGAACGATCCCGAGGGGACGCTCACGGGGAAGAACACGCTCGCGGCGGCGCGCACGGTCGAGCAGACGGCGACGCAGCTCGGGATGACGCCGGCCCAGGTGACCTCCGCACTCGCCGACGCGCGGAAGGTGCTGCTCGCGGCGCGGGGACAGCGTCCGCGTCCGGCGCGGGACGACAAGGCGATCGCCGCCTGGAACGGCCTCGCGATGTCGGCCTTCGCGCGCGCGTCACAGGTGTTCGGCCGCACCGACTACCGCGACGCAGCCACCGCGGCCGCGGCCTTCGTCGAGACCAGATTGTTCGACGCGAAGACCGGCCGCCTCTCGCGCCGTTTCCGCGCCGGCGCGGCCGACGTGGACGGCCTGCTCGAGGACTACGCCTTCCTCGTCCAGGGGCTGCTCGACACCTACGAAGCCTCGTTCGACCCGCGCTGGCTCGCGCTCGCGATGCGCCTGCAGGACACGCAGGACGCGCTCTTCGGCGACAAGGAGGGCGGCGCCTACTTCTCGACCCGCGCCGACGCACCGCAGGTGCTGGCGCGGATGAAGGAGGACTACGACGGCGCGGAGCCGGCGGCCAACTCGGTGTCGGCGCTCAACCTGCTGCGGCTCTGGCAGCTCACGGAGCGCGGCGCCTGGCGTGACGGCGCGGACAAGACGTTCGAGGCGCTGTCGGGACGCGTGGCGCGCTCGGGCGCGGCGGTCCCGCAACTGATGTCGGCGCTCGACTTCCGGCGGTCGACGTCCAAGCAGATCGTGATCGCCGGCTCACCCGCGTCGGCCGACACGCAGGCGCTGCTGCGCCTGGTGCACAGCCGCTACATCCCGAACAAGGTGGTGGTGGTGGCCGACGGCGGCGCGCAACAGCAGGCGCTGGTGAAGCTGGTGCCGTTCATCGCCGACATGACGCCGCGCAACGGACGCGCGACGATCTACGTCTGCGAGAACTACGCGTGCCGCCTGCCGACGAACGACGTCGCGGTGGCGGCGAAGCTGCTCAGCGAGTAAGCAGGCGGATCACACCGTCCTGCTTGTTCAGCAGGAAGATCTGCCCGTTCGGACCGGTGCCGAACCGGAGGTCGGCGCGTGCGGCCTTCGACCGTCCCTGCGCGGCGTTCTTCTCCTGGATCACGTCGAGGAACTTCACGCCCTGCGTCTGGCCCGGGCGCGTGAACAGGATGCGGCGAATCGGGTCCTGTCCGCCGAGGTGCGGCAGGTCGGCGCTGACGTAGAACACTTCGCCGCTCGGGTTGTCGCCGAAGATCAGCAGGTTCGCGAGCTGCGGAATCTTGGTGCCGCGCGAGACGACGACGCCGGTGACGGCCACACGTCCAATCGGGAAGAGCGCGTCCTTGTGGTCGAACTCCACCATCGGGAAGGTCATCTTCGGGTCGCCCCGGCGCTTCGTCATGTCGAGGTGGGTGCGATCGATGAACTTGTAGCTCGCCTCCCACTCATTCCAGCCAAGATTGCCGCCGCGCGGCACCAGGCTGATCTCCTCGATGATGTTCTGGCCGATGTCGGCGACGTAGAGGTTGTTGGTCTTCGAGTCCCACCCGAACCGCTGCGGGTTGCGGACGCCCGAGGCGTAGATCTCGCCGAGCGTCTTCGGGTCGTTGTCGCTGACGAACGGGTTCGACGCGGGAATGCCGTACTTGCCGCCGGGGCCGTTCTTGCCGAGCGGGTCGATGCGGAACACCTTGCCGAACGGGGTGGCGAGGTTCTGCGACATGCGCATCGGGTCGCCGCCGCTCCCGCCGTCCGCGATGCCGAGATACAGCAGCCCGTAGTCGGGCGTGCCGGGGCGCGCGAGCAGGTTGAACGTCAGGTGCCCGCCGTTGTGGTTCTGGAACGGCTGCCGCAGCCGCAGCATCTCGCGCGGCGCGTCGCCGTCGTAGGCCGCCGCGGACGGGTCCTTCGCGGTCCACTCGAGCAGGACGGTGTCGTGGGTCGGCGTCCCCTCGCCGGTGAAGGTGTAGTCGGGCGCCGGGTCCATGCGGCTCACGTCCGACCAGGTGTAGAACTTCCCGAAGCCGGCGGCGCCGCGCTGCGCGAACTGCGGATGGAAGGCGAAGCTCTGGAAGCCGCGCTCGTTCCCCTGCGACTGCACGCGCACGTTCCACCTGTCGGCGTTGATGTCGAGATACGGCGCGACGGTCTTGCCGTCGTAGCTGACGCCGAAGAGCCCGCCGCGCATGTCGTTGACGAACAGCCGCTTCGTCCCCGGCTCATCCGCCAGCAGCATCATGCGCACCGGCTGGCCGCCCACGTCCGGCAGCGTGGCGAAGTCGGTCAGCCCCACGCGGACGACGTCGGCCGTCGCGCTGATCGGCGTCGGGAACGGATCCTCGCTCGTCTGCGCGAAGGCGCAGGCGGCGCTCGCGGAGAGCGCGAGGGTCAGGGCGAGCGGGAGGGCGGCTGAACGGACGGGCGACAGTCGGCGCATGCGCCGAGCGTACCGGGCGGGCCCGACCGGGTCAAGGGATCCGGTGAGTCTCGGTGAGGTCATGACCGGAGCCTGGGACGGTCGAGCTGGCTCCGCGCCTGCAGGCGAAGCCGCGCCGACCACGTATACTGAGGGGTCCGCTTTCCTGAGCACGGCCGCCACCCTGGCGGTCAGCCCTCACCAGAGCACAGCCCCCGGAGTGCTCATGAACGACCCCGCCACCGTTTCCCAGCTCACTGAACTGATTGCGGCGCTCGACCGCCGGCTTCCGCACGTCGAGCGCGACGGCGAGGCTGACATCGCCCGTGACGCCGCCCGCCTGCGGCTGAAGGCGGTCGCGCGGCTCACCGAGCTGCAGCGGGCCGCACGCGCCGCCACCGCCACCACCGAACTCGCCTCGTGAGCGGGTGGGCGGCGTGGATCCGCCGTCCTGCGCCCGTCTCGCTCCCGCCGCTCCGTGACGAGCTCCTCAGCATCGAGGGACTCGACGAGCGCGCACTCGCCCTGGCGGCGAGCCTCACGCTCGACCCGAATCCGCGGCATCGCCCGCGCGACACGTTTCCCCGGTTCGACGACAACGTCCGGGTGCTGCGCGTGGCGTATCGCACGCTGGCCGATGACGTCCGGGCGGGCCAGTTCGTCGGCCCCGCCGCCGAGTGGCTGCTCGACAACTTCCACCTCGTCACGTCCGAAATCGCCGACATCCAGCGGAACCTCCCGCGCGCGTACTCGCGCAGCCTGCCGGCGCTGGCCTCGCGCGAGCATGCCGGGCAGGCGCGCGTGTACGCGATGGCGGTCGAACTCATCCGCCACAGCGACAGCCGCCTGACGCGGCAGCGGCTCGCGCAGTTCCTCAACAGCTACCAGCGCATCGCGCCGCTCACGATTGGCGAGCTGTGGGCCTGGCCCAGCGTCCTCAAGCTCGCGCTCATCGAGAACCTGCGGCGCCTCGCCGACGAACTGCTCGCGGCGCGCGACGCCCGGGCGGCGGCCGACCGTTACGTGACCGCCAGCGCCGAAGCCGCCGATGAATCGACGGCGCCGATCGCCGAGACGGAGCCGGCGTTCATCGTCCAGGTGCTGCACCGCATCCGCGAGTACGGCCTGCGGCTGGCCAGCGTCCGCATCGCGCTCGACGACCAGCTGGCGGCGCTGCACACCACCGCCGAGGACACCGTGCGCGGCGAGCATCAGCGGCAGGGCGTCGCGCAGGTGTCGGTCGCCAACGCCATCACGAGCCTGCGCCTCTGCGGCACGATCGACTGGCAGGACTTCGTCGAGTCGGTCAGCCTCGTGGAGCAGGTGCTGCAGCGCGACCCCGCGGGCTGCTACGGCCGCACCGACTTCCTGAGCCGCGACCAGCAGCGCCAGGCAGTCGAGCAGCTCGCGGTGCCCACCGGCGAAGGACAGGTCGGCGTCGCGCTGAAGGTGGTGGAAACCGCCCGGCAGGCCGCCGCGCGGGGCTCCACCGAGGATCGCGCCGCGCACGTCGGGTACCACCTGGTCGACGGCGGCC
>CANIAI010000084.1 GCA_947465275.1 Acidobacteriota bacterium
CCTTCGTCCGGCGCGCTCAGCACGAGCACGCCGCCGCTCCGCGCCGGCGGAAACGCCGCGTCGTCGAGATAGTCGTGGTCGAGGGTGATCAGCGTGCGATGGAGCTGCCGCGCCAGCCGAAAGTGCTCGCTGTCACTGGCGCGGCGCAGGTCGGGTTCGTCGACGACGTAGAGCACGTCCCAGTGCAGCTCACGCCGCATGGCGGTGACGAGCGGCGCGGGCACGTTCGCGTCGACGTACACCCGCGGCTGGCGGGCGATGCGTCCGGCATGGGGTGCGAGCTCCGATGCGAGGGTGCCCATCCCGGCCGGCGGCTCGGTTAGCGGTGCCGCTCCAGATCGGGCATCATCTCCGCCGGCGCGGGCGCGTCCACCGGCTCGCGCACGACCGCCTTCGCCTCAGCGCGCAGCGCCGCGACCAGTGCGTCACGCTTGTGCACCAGCTGCTTCAGCGGACGGCGTCCGTTCGGCGAGCCGACGGCGTATTCGGCGAAGAGCGGGAAGGCGATGGTCGAGTCGCAGTAGGCGACGCAGGTATCGGGCAGCACGCCCGGGTTGACCTTGCCCCAGCTCACCGCTTCCGATGGCGTGGCGCCCGACAGCCCACCCCAGACGACCTGGTCGGTCGTCATCTGGATGAAGAAGTCGTTCCCACCCTTCGGGATACCGTAGACCTCCCAGAGCGTGGGCTGCCCCTGCAGGTAGAAGTTCTTGGGCGACCCGCCGCCGAGGATGACGCAGCCGTTCTTCTTCGCCGCGAGGATGAACGCGCAGACCTCGTTGACGTCCTTGTTCGGGTCGATCATCAGCCGGCTGTCGTTCATCAGCTCGTGATACGCGATGTTCATCCCGATCGAGCTGTCGCCGGGCGATGACGTGTAGATCGGCACGCCCGCCTTGGCCGCGGCCGCGAGGACCGAATATTCCTCGCACCCGGGCTGGCGCTCGAGCAGGTCGCAACCGAGCGCGTAGTGCAGCTCGGACGTCGAGACCGGCCCGTCGGCCCCCCACCGCACGAGGAAGTCACGCACGTACTCGTCGGTGCGCAGCAGGACCTGCGCAGGGAAGAGCACGTCGTAGATGCGGATCACGCCTTCCTCGTAGAGCTCGACGTCGTTCACGAACGGCGAGCCGCGGTGGAGCGTGAAGTTCAGCGCGTAATGCAGGTCGTGGTAGAGGTTCGCGCCGGTGCTTATCACGAAGTCGACCAGTCCGCGCTCCATCAGCTCGACCATGCAGCCGCCGAGGCCGGCAGGCGTCAGCGCGCCGGCGACCGTCAGCGCGATGGTCGTGTCACTGTCCGGCAGCAGCATCTTGTCGGTGTAGATGCGGCAGGCCTCGCCCAGACGGGCGGCGTTGAAGGCCTGGAAGCCCTCGTCGATGAGGTGGCGCACCTCGGCGCTGCCGCGGGGGCGGTAATAACGAATCGGCTTGCCTGACAGGAGCTGCTGACGGGACGGGGACGGGGCCCCTGGACTGCGGTGTGGCAACGAACCCTCCGACGGTGAACGGTTAGCTTAGCACCCCGCCACCGCGAAACGCGCCCGCTGGCGCCGTGCGTTCAAGCGGGGCGCAGCCCGGCCGATTAGGGCCGTGATGTCCCGTCCCAGCCATCCTCCGTCCCGCCGCCGGGCGCGCAGGCCATGACCGGCCACGCCCGGCTCGGGAACGGTCAGCCGCTGCCTCCCGCCGTCGGGGAGGCCGCCGGCGATCTGGAGACCGCGTTCCGTACGCTGGTGCGCTCCCCGCTGCGCGGCGGGCTGCTGCGGCACCTACAAGAGCGGCCGGGGACTGTGGTCGATGTCGACGCCCTGATGGCGGCATTCGGCTGCCTGCGGGTCGACGTCGAGAACTGTCTCGCGGAACTCGTCCGGTTCGGCGTGGCGGCCCGCCGCACGGGCTCGCCGGACGGCTACACCGCGGCCCGACCCGCCCTCGCACCGCTGGAGCGGCTGCTCGCCGAGTTCCTGCGGCGGCCCGCCGCGGCGGGGGAAGACGTCTCGCCGGCCGTGCAGCGGTTCAAGGAGATGATCGGGCGCGACGAGAAGATGCTCCTCGTCTTCGAGTGGATCCGCACCGCCGCGAAGTCGGACATCTCGGTGCTGGTCCTGGGACCGACCGGGTCGGGCAAGGAACTCGTCGCCCGCATGATCCATGAGCTGAGCCGGCGGGGCCGTGAGACCTTCCAGGCGATCAACTGCGCCGCCCTGCCTGACACGCTCTTCGAATCGGAGATCTTCGGCTACGAGAAGGGGGCATTCACCGGCGCCCACGACCGGAAGCCGGGGCGTCTCGAGCTTGCGGACCGCGGCACCCTGTTCCTGGATGAGATCGGAGACCTGTCGCTCCTCGCGCAGGCCAAGCTGCTGCGCGTGCTCGAGGACCGCAGCTTCGAGCGGCTGGGCGGGCAGCGGTCGGTCGCGGTCGACTTCCGGCTGATTTCAGCGACGAACCGACCGCTCGACCAGTTCGTGCTCGATGAGCGGTTCCGGGAAGACCTGTTCTACCGGGTCAATGCCTTCGCGATCCGGCTCCCCTCGCTGCGCGAGCGCCCGGCCGACATCCCGGTGCTGGCGAATCGCTTCCTGGCGCGACACTGCCTCGCCGCGGGGCTGCCGGCGGACGCCCGCGCGTTCTCTCCGTCGGCGATGACGCACCTGCAGATGTATCCCTGGCCGGGGAACATCCGCGAGCTCGAAAGCACCGTGTCGCGCGCGGCGCTGTCGGCCCCCGGGCGGCTCATCGAACCGGCGCACGTCGAATTCCTCCATCCGCGGGGGGCCGCCGGCCTCGCCCCCGAATCCCCCCGGCTGCTCCCCACCCTCGCCGATATCGAGCGGGCCCACATCGGCCGCGTGCTCGACGCCGTCTCCTGGAACAAGAAGGAAGCGGCCCGCATCCTCGACATCAGTCGGGGCACCCTCTACCGCAAGATCCTGGACTACGATCTGGCCCCTCCGGTGGCTCCCGCGTCCCGGCCCGCACCCCGCTCGATTCGCTGACAGACGGCTGACGGAGTGCCGCGCAGATCCTTGCGCGACATTTCACCCACGTGACTGGCGCTCCCGCCTGTCGCGTGGCACCGTACGACGACGAACCCGAACGGGATGTGTGCAGTTCTCGCGCACACCGCCGCGCCCGCCAGACGGGCCCCCGCTCACCGTTCCCGGCAAGTCGAGACGGGGAAAGCGGTTGGGCGGATACCTCGCCCCGGTTGCATGGAGGCAACGCTTTTGCCCAGAGGGAAGTTGCATATGGCTGACATCACTCCGACCCGCGCCGGCTTCCGGCTGTTCCTCGCGTGGACATTGCTCGTGGTGGCCCTGCCGGCCATCGTCGTTGCGGGTCCCACAGACAAACTCGACCCGCTGCTGCGAGCGCGGGCCCGCGATCTCTCGGGGCGCTCGCGCGTCATCGTCGAGTTCCTCACGGGCGCCGACGAGCGCGTCTTCCAGCAGCGGGGTGTCACCGCCGGCCGGCAGGTCGCTGCCGACGCACAGGCCGGTGAGGTCGACAACCAGAGCCTCGCCGCACTGGCGTCCGATAGCCGGGTCCGGCGCATCGTGCCCGACCACCCGGCCTTCGCGACGATGGAGCGCACCGGCGCCGCGATTGGCGCGACGCTGGTCCGCGAGGAACTCGGACTCACCGGTGCGGGCATCGGCGTCGCCGTCATCGACTCCGGGGCATCGCCCCAGCACGACGACCTCTACTACCGGATTCGTGGACGCATCAGCGACCGCGTCGTGCACTTCCGCGACTTCACACGGCCGCTCCAGCAACGGCTCTGGACGCCCGAGAATCCGTCCGACGAGTACGGGCACGGCACGCACGTGGCCGGCATCATCGCCGGGTCGGGCTTCGATTCCGACGGTCGCCGGCAGGGCATCGCGCCGAACGCGGGACTGGTCGTCCTGAAGGTGCTCGACGGGCAGGGGCACGGGTACGTCAGCGACGTGATCGCCGCCATCGACTACGCGATCGCCGTCCGCCAGCGGTTCAACATCCGGGTCATCAACCTGTCGGTGGCAACCGGCGTGTTCGAGTCGTATCGCACCGATCCGCTCGCGCAGGCAGCCAGGCGTGCCGTGGCCGCCGGCATCGTGGTGGTCGCGTCAGCGGGGAACCTGGGTGAGAGCGCCGAGGGCGAGGCGCAGTACGGGGGCATCACGTCGCCCGGGAATGCGCCCTGGGTCCTCACGGCTGGCGCGGCCAGCCACCAGGGCACGGTTCCGAGGCCCGACGACAGGCGAGCGGACTTCAGTTCGCAGGGTCCGACCTGGATCGACTTCGCCGCCAAGCCGGACATCCTGGCGTACGGCGTCGGGATCGAGTCACTGGCCGCTCCCAACAGCACGCTGGCGCGCACGTTGGCCGATTACCTGCTGCCGGGTACGCGTCGCACGGGCGCGCTGCCGTACCTCAGTCTCAGCGGGACGAGCATGGCCGCGCCGGTGATCTCCGGAACGGTGGCGCTGATGCTCGAGGCGAACCCGCGACTCACGCCGAACGCGGTGAAGGCGATTCTGCAGTACACGGCGCAGGCGCGCGGGGAGAGCGCGCTCGCCGAGGGAGCCGGCCTTGTCAACGCGCGGGGAGCCGTCCGGATGGCCCAGTTCTTCGCCAGGCCCCGCACCGGCGTAGGGATCCCGGCCGACCTGATCGCCGGCACCTGGACACCGTGGAGCCGCCATCTGCTCTGGGGCAACTACCTGCTCGCGGGAGGCGTGCCGCTGCCAGGGAGCAACGCCTGGCTCCGGACCGTGGAATGGGGCGCCACGGCGACGTCAGGCGGCCAGCCCATCGTCTGGGGCGCCCGAACCACCAACGCGGTGGTCTGGGGCACGCGCGAGGACGGCACGGACAACATCGTGTGGAGCACCGGCGCACCCGAGACCGGCGACAACATCGTCTGGAGCACCGGCGCACCCGAGGCCGGCGACAACATCGTCTGGAGCACCGGCGCGCCCGAGACCGGCGACAACATCGTCTGGAGCACCGGCGCGCCCGGGGCCGGCGACAACATCGTCTGGAGTACGGGCAGCGCCACCAACGTCGTCTGGGGCACCAGTTGCGGTGGACTGAATTGCCAGGGACTTCTCTGGAGTTCGAGCCTCGACGGCTCCCAGTCGGGGGGCGCCGACAACATCGTCTGGAGCACGTTCCACCCGGAACGCATCACGTGGAACGCGGCCCTCGGAAGCAACGTCGTCCGCGCCAGCAGCGGGGGCGATACCAGCGACAACATCGTCTGGAGCACCCAGGCCGCCGAAGAGAACGACAACATCGTCTGGAGCACCACCGCACCGCAGCCCGTGCTGTGGCAGGGCGTTCCACCAGCCATCATCCGCCGGTCCGACGTCGTCGGCCGCCAGTGAGGACCACCATGAAGACGCGCATCACGATCATCTGGCTCCCGTAGTCACTCTGGCACTCCATTTCGCGGACCTGTCATGAAGAACAGAATCACGATCATCTGGCTTCCCGTCGCCGTGCTGTAGGATCGGACACGGGCGGTCCGGCTCCCCGGCCGGCCGCCCGTCCAGTCCCGTGCGTCCAGGCGAATTCGTCATCCTTCCGCTCGCCACGGTCGTGGCCCTGACCGCGTGGTCCATGGGCCACTCTGCCGGGTGGCTCCTGCTCGTCGCAGCGGCCGGACTCTATCTCGTGCTCCGCGCAGCCCGGCTCTGGATGCAGCGGCTCGAGCGGGAACGGCAGCGGCACGAGCAGGCGGCCGAGCTGCACCTCGCCACCATCGAGGCGCTCGCCCTCGCGATCGACGCCAAGGACCACACCGCCCAGAACCACATCCGCCGCGTCCAGTTCTATGCGTCCGAACTGGCGCGTGAAGCCGGGGTGCCTCCGGAGGAATGTCAGGGCATCAGGACGGCCGCCCTGCTGCACGACATCGGAAAGCTGGCGGTGCCCGAGCACATCCTCACGAAGCCAGGCACCCTCACGCCGGATGAATGGCGGAAGGTGAGGAGCCACCCGCAAATCGGGGCGGACATCCTGGCGGCCATCCCGTTCCCGTCTCCGGTGTCGCCGCTCGTCCGCAGCCATCACGAGCGGTGGGACGGGCTCGGGTATCCCGACGGCCTCAAGGGCGACGCCATTCCGCTGGGCGCCCGCATTCTCGCAATCGCCGACCACTACGACTCACTGGTGTCGCAGCGTACCTACCGGGCGGCCCTCACGCCCGAGGCCGCGATCGACGTGCTGAAGCTCGAATCGGGCAAGGCGCTCGACCCGAGGCTGGTGGAGCTGTTCACCCGGTTGACGCCGCGTCTGCACACGCGCTCGACCGGCGCTGGCAGCCCGCTGCCAGCGAGTCAGGGGTCACACGGCGAGGCACTCCCGGCGGTCTTCGACGACATCGCACTGGCTCACCGCGAGATGTACGCGCTGTATGAAATCGCCCAGACGATGGGCACGAGCCTCGGCGTCTCGGACACGATGGCGCTCATCGCCTCGAAACTGGCTCCCCTCGTGCCGTTCTCCACCTGCGCGCTGTTCCTCGCCAGCGGCGCGCCCCACTCGATGCAGTGCCGCTTCGCGACCGGCGTGGATGCCGAACTGCTCGCCGGCCTGTCGACACGCGGCGGCCAGGGACTCGCCGGATGGGTGGCCCGGAACCGCAGGCCGCTGGTGAACGCGCGCCCGAGCGCGGAGCTCGAGGCTTCCGGCCTCGACCCGCAGACGTCGCTCGAATCAGCACTCGTCTGCCCCCTGCTCTTCGGGCAGCACCTGATTGGTGCGGTCGCCGTCTACCACGTGGCCCCCGGCTTCTATGGCGACGATCACCGGCGGCTCCTCGAGCGGGTCTGCGAACAGGCCGGCGCGGTGATTCACAACGCGATCATCTTCGAGCGCACGCAGGAAGATTCGCTGACGGATCCGCTCACGAGCCTGCCGAACACCCGGTTCATGGCGACCCACCTGACACGGGAACTGGCGCGCGCGGCGCGGCTGAAGTCTGAGATTTCGCTCCTCCTGGTCGACGTCGACGGGTTCAAGGCCATCAACGACACTTACGGCCATCACGTCGGTGACCGCGCCCTGCGGGAGGTCGCCCGCGTGCTGCGAACGGCCATCCGGCCGTACGACGTCTGCGTGCGGTATGCGGGTGACGAGTTCGTCGTCATCCTCCCCGGCTTTGGTGCCGACGAGGCCGAGAACAAGCGCCGCGAGTTGCAGGAGGCCGTTGATGCGACGGTGATCGACGGGGGCACCGGCATCCCGATTCCGGTGGGCGTCAGTGTTGGGGCGGCGGTCTTCCCACGCGACGGCGAGAGCTACGAAAGCCTGCTCACGACGGCGGACAGCCGCATGTACGTCGACAAGGCCCAGCGGAAGCGGGCGCAGATCGAGCGCCAGAGCATCGCCTGAGGCCCGCCGGGGCCTGAAGGAAACGCCAGCCCGTCCGATTTTCCTGATACCGTCGTGTCGCTCGTGTCCACCCTGCTCACAGCCCCGCTTGCCGGCGTCACCCCGATGACGCCGCGTTCACGGCTGCTCGAATTCGACGTCTCTTCCCGCGATTTCACCTTCGAGGCGGGACAGGCGGTGACGATCACGCCTCGGGCGACGGGACTTCGGCGCACCTACTCCATCGCCTGCTCACCGGAGCGGCTGGCGCGGACCGGGCGGCTGGAACTGCTGGTCGGCGTGACGAAGCCCGAGGACCTTTCGTGGGCGGTGCCGGGCACACTGGTCGATATCGAAGGTCCGATGGGGCAGTTCACCTTCGCAGCCCCGCCATCGGGCGGAGCGGTGCTCTTCATCGCGGGAGGCACGGGGATCGCCCCGCTGCGCTCGATGCTCGATCAGGCGCTTCGGCTCGGTCCGGGGCTCCGGCCGGGACCCAGGGTCGCCCTGTTGTACAGCGCGCGCCGCAGCGATGAGTTCGCCTTCATCGATGAACTGCGGACGCTCGTGGACGCCGGGCGTCTTGAACTCCACCAGACGGTCACGCGCGACGACAGCGAAAGCTGGCAGGGCCGGCGTGGCCGCATCGGCCGCAACGAGTTCGTCTCGCTGTTGCACGAGCCGGCGTCAACCCTCTGCCTGGTCTGCGGTCCTGGCGAGATGGTGGCGGAGGCGGTGGGGACCCTGCGGGAGCTCGGTGTGCCGGACGCGCTGATCCGCACCGAGCAGTGGGGACGGCCGACCACAGGGTAAGCGCCGGCCGTGCGCCGGCGGCGCTCACTGTCCTTCGGGCAGCACCTGCAGCGCGTCCTTGACGTCGCTCACGCCGCCGACGCGACGTGCCAGCGCCACCGCCTGCGCCTTCTCCGCCTGGCTCTTCACCCGTCCGGAGAGCGTGACGACGCCCTTGAAGGTGTCGACGTCGATGCGCAGGCCGCCGACGGCCGGGTCGTTCAGCATGGCGGTCTTCACACGCGTGGTGATGGTGGTGTCGTCGATGGTCTCACCGACGGTCTTGCCACAGGCGGTCAGCGGCAGGGC
>CANIAI010000085.1 GCA_947465275.1 Acidobacteriota bacterium
AGGCTGAGGCCCGCGCGCTTCTCCAGGACCGCGAGCAGCAGCGACAGGCGGTTCCCGTCGATGCCGATCGCCATGCGGCGGGCATTCCCATACGTGCTGGTGCTGACCAGCGCCTGCACTTCGACCAGGATCGGGCGCGACCCCTCGACACTGCAGAGGACGGCCGACCCGGGAGTGCCGGACGCCCGCTCCGACAGGAAGAGCTTCGACGGGTTGGCGACGGGCCGCAGGCCGGTGCCGGTCATCTCGAAGACGCCCAGTTCGCTCACCGCCCCGAACCGGTTCTTCACGGCCCGGATGACCCGGTGCGAGTGGTGCCGCTCCCCCTCGAAGTAGAGCACGGTGTCGACGACGTGTTCGAGCACCTTCGGGCCGGCGAGGCTGCCGTCCTTCGTCACATGGCCGACGAGGACGGTCGGGACGTTCTGCCCCTTCGCGGCGAACAGGAACTGCGTCGCCGCCTCGCGCACCTGTCCGATGCTGCCGGGCGCCGACTGGAACTTGAGCGAGAAGACCGTCTGGATGGAATCGACGATCACCAGTGCGGGGCGGAGCCTCGCAATTTCCTCGAGGATGCGCTCCAGGCAGGTCTCGGCCAGCAGGTACAGCGGCGCGGCGCCGACACCGAGGCGATCGCCGCGGCTCTTGATCTGGTGCTCCGACTCCTCGCCCGAGGCGTAGAGCACGGGTCCCACCTCGCGCGCGAAGTGGGCGGCCGCCTGCAGCAGCAGCGTCGACTTGCCGATGCCCGGCTCGCCCCCGAGCAGCACCAGCGAGCCCGGGACGATGCCGCCACCGAGGACACGGTCGAATTCACCGATGCCGCTGGACAGCCGCGCGGCATTGGCGGTCTCGACCTCGGCGTACAACCGCGCGGTCCCCGCGGTGCCCGCCGCCTGGACGTAGCGGTTTCCTGCCGCGGCGGCAGCGCTGGGGGCCGCCTCCGCCGGCCGCTCCTCGACCAGCGAGTTCCACGCGCCGCACTCGGTGCAGCGCCCCATCCACTTCGGGGCCTGCGCCCCGCATTCCTGGCAGACGAAGACGACCTTCGGCTTCATGACGTGGCGTACTGCCGTTCAACGCGCGTGCCGAGCCGGCACACGACTTCCCAGGGGATGGTGCCGATGGACGCGGCCATCTCGCGCGCGTCGATCTGCTGCCAGCTCTCGGGGCCCTGGCGTCCGAGCAGCACAACCTCATCGCCGGGGGTGACGTCCGGCACGTCCGACACGTCGACGGTGATCATGTCCATCGAGACCGCACCGACGATGGGGGCCCGCACCCCGCGCACCAGCACCGCGCCGCGACCCGAGAGCCGGGTGTCGAGCCCGTCGGCGTAGCCGGCAGGCACCACCGCGATCGTGCGCGGCTCCGCGGCCGTGAAGCGCCAGCCGTACCCGACGCCCTCGCCAGGTCGCAGCCCTTTCACCGCGACGACCCGGCTGGTCAGCGACATGACAGGTTCGAGCGGAAGGGTCGATGCCATGGGCGGCGGCACGATGCCGTACAGCAACAGCCCGGGCCTCACCATGTCGTACCAGACGCGCGAGTCGCGCAGCAGCGCCGCGCTGTTGCTGGCGTGCCGGGGAACGCCGGGGGCGCCGAGTTCCGCGACCACCCGCGTGGCCGCCTCGAAGTGTTCCCGTTGGTCCGTGAAGAGCGTCCGCTCCGGATCGTCGGCGCTGGCGAAATGGGTGTAGACGGCGTCGAGCCGCAGGTGGGGGCTCGCGAGCAATTCCGGCAGCGTTCGCCGGAGGTTGTCGTGGCGGAATCCGAGCCGGTTCATCCCGGTGTCGATCTTCAGGTGGTAACCGGTCGTGACGCCCCGGCGCGCGGCCGCGGCCTCGACCGCGCGGGCAGCCGACGGGGTGGAGATGGTCGGGGTGAGCGAGAACTCGAACAGGCCGTCGAGATCACTCACGCTGAGCGCCCCGAAGACGAGAATGGGGGCGCGCACGCCGGCCCGGCGCAGCACGATGCCTTCCTCGATGTCGGCACAGGCGAGCAACCGGGCACCTTCAGCTTCCAGGGCGAGCGCGACCGCCTCGGCGCCGTGCCCGTAGGCGTTGGCCTTCACCACCGCGACGATCGAGGGCGGATGTCCGGTCGCGAGGGCCCCGGCCGCCGCGCCCGAGCCGAGGAACTCACGAATCGCGCGGAAGTTCCGGCGCAGGGCTCCGAGGTCGACGCGTGCGACGGTGCTGCGGATCACGCCTGGCCACTCACGCGCTACGCCCCCTGTGCCAGGTTCGCGAAGCGGGTCTGCTCACGCAGGAAGGCCACCTTCACCGTGCCGGTCGGGCCGTTACGCTGCTTGGCGATGATGAGCTCGGCGGTGCCGGCGTCGGGATTGTTCGGGTCCTTGTTGTAGACGTCGTCGCGGTAGATCAGGACGACGAGATCGGCGTCCTGTTCGAGCGCGCCCGATTCACGCAGGTCGGAGATCTGCGGGCGATGGTCCGACCGCGACTCTGGCCCGCGCGACAACTGCGACAGCACCACGATCGGGACGTTCAGTTCCTTCGCCAGCCCCTTCAGCGACCGCGAGATCGACGCGAGTTCGAGGGTCCGGTTCTCGAACCGGCCCCGGCCGCTCATCAGCTGGATATAGTCGACGACGATCATCGACAACCCGTGCTCGGACTGCAGGCGCCGCGACTTCGCGCGCATCTCGAGCACACCGATGTTCGCGGTGTCGTCGATGAAGAGCTTCATCCCGCTGAGCGTTTCGAGTGCGTGCGAGATGCGACCGTAGTCCTTCTGCCCGATGGCCCCGCTCATCAGCCGGTGGCTGTCGATCTGCGCCTCAGACGTCAGGAGGCGGATGAACAGCGACTCCTTCGACATTTCGAGGCTGAAGAAGCCTACCGTGTGCTCCGGCTGGGTCGCCACGTACTGCGACATGTTCAGCACGAGGCTCGTCTTGCCCATCGACGGACGCGCCGCCACGATGATCAGGTCGCCGCCCTGGAGCCCGCGCGTCATCTCGTCGAGGTCGACGAACCCGGTCGGCACGCCCGTGATCAGCCGCTTCTGCTCGAACAGCTGCTCGATCTTCGGGAAGCTGTCGCGAACCAGATCCTTCATGGCGACGAAGCCGGCCTTCATCCGGTCGTCGGCCACCGCGAAGATGGCGCTCTCGGCGCCATCGAGGATGAGGTCAGGCTCCTCTTCGGCTCCGTACGCCTCGGAGAGGATCTTGTTCGCCGCGAAGATCAGGTTCCGGAGGGTCGACTTCTCCTTGACGATGCGCGCGTAGTACTCGACGTTGGTCGCCCGGGGAACCCCGTCGGCCAGGCCACTGATGTAAGCGGGCCCGCCCACGCCGTCCAGTTCCCCCGCGCGCGACAGCTCCTCTTTCAGCGTGACGAAGTCGATCGGCTGGTTGCGCTCGTTGAGCGAAATCATCCGCTCGAAGATGCGCCGGTGCGCGTCGCGATAGAAATCGCCCGGCGTGACCGCCTGTACAGCCAGGTTGTACGCGTCGTTGTGGACGAGGATGGCGCCGAGGATCGATCGCTCGGCTTCGAGGTTGTGCGGGAGCGTGCGCTCGAGGGCGGTGTCCGACATTGCAGCGCAGGTCTGTAGAGGATCTTGAAGGGGAAAAGACCGGATCCTACCGCAAAAAACGAACGGACGGTCCCGTGAAGGGGAACCGTCCGTCAGCCGGGGGCGAAACCGCCCCCATGTCCGGCGTGTCGAGTCTTACAGGGCCGCGAGCGCCGCCATCACCTTGCCGTAGTCGGGCTCGTTGCGGGCGTCGTCGAGCACCTCCCGGTGCTTGACGAGGCCGTCACGGCCGATCACGAACACGGCCCGCTTGGCGAGGCCCTTCATGCCGATCAGGTCGGGGATCACCACGTCGTACTTCGCGATGACCTCCTTGTTGAAGTCGCTGAGCAGCGGGAACGTCAGCCCCTGCTGCTCACCCCACGCCTTCAGGGCGAAGAAGGTGTCGACCGTGATACCCAGCACCGTGCCCGATACCTGGTTCAGTGCGGCGGCCGAATCGCGGAACGTGCACATTTCGGTCGTGCACACGCTGCTGAACGCGGCCGGCATGAACGCCAGTACCACCGGTCCCTGGGCCAGCAGCGCACTGAGCGTCACCGGCTGGTTGTCCTGGTTGGGCAGCGTGAAGTCCGGAGCCTTGGTGCCGACGTCGACGCCCATGACTACTCCGCCGCCGGCGCCGGGGCAGCCGCGGCCGCCGGCTCGCCGCCCTCGCGGACGACCTTCACCTTGAGCGCCGCGCTGACGTCGTGCCGCAGCTTGAGCGGCACCTCGTACTCGCCGAGCGCCTTGATCGGCTCGGGAAGAATCAGCTTGCGCCGGTCGACCTCGAAGCCCTTCGACTTGAGGAACTCGGCGATGTCCGATGCGGTCACCGACCCGTACAGGGCCTGGGTGTCACCGACACGGCGGGCGATCGCGATGTCGACCGCCAGCAGCCGCGCGGCGATGCCATTGGCCTGCGCCTTGTCCTCGGCCTCGAGCGCTTCGACGATCTTCCGCTCGCGCTCGACGTGCCGCTTGTTGCCCTCGGTGGCCAGCAGGGCCAGCTTCCGCGGCAGCAGGTAGTTCCGGGCGTAGCCGTCGGCGACCTTTACGATCTCGCCACGGCTGCCCAGGTTCTCGACGTACTGTCTCAGGATGACTTCCATCGCTTACTCCGCGGTGTAGGGCAGCAGGGCCAGCTGGCGCGCGCGCATGATGGCGGTGCGGAGCTTGCGCTGGTGCATGGCACAGGTGCCCGAAATGCGGCGCGGGAGAACCTTCGCCCGCTCCGGCACGAACGGCATCAGGAGCTTCGCGTCCTTGTAGTTGATGTCGTCGATCTTGTCCGAGCAGAACTTGCACACCTTGCGGCGGCGGAACATCGGCCGGCGCTGCTGGCCGTCCTTCCCCGCGGCGCCCGCGGCGCCCGTGCGCCCGCGGCCCCCACCACCCGTTGACTTGCGTCCGTTCATCGTCGTGTCCTCTCGTGATGTCTTGAGAATCAGGTCGGCCTAGATGCCGTCGCCCATATCGAAGCGGTCGTCGCGATCGTCGTCGGCGTCCCCACGCTGGCCCTCACCGGGCTGGCGGTCGGGCGGCAGCCCACGGGCAACGCGGCGGCGGCGCATCGTCTCGGTGCGCTTGCTGCGGGTGCGGTCGATGACGGCCTGCTCCTCGTCCACGCGAACGACGAGGTGGCGGATGACGGTATCGAACACCTTGAGGCGGCGGTCGATTTCCTTCATCAGCTCGCCGGTACCGAGAATCACGTGGAGGACGTAGGTGCCCTCCTTGTGGCGGCCGATCTCATAGGCGAGCTTGCGGCGACCCCAGTTCTCGGTCTTCTCGAGCGTGCCGCCCATGCGCTGGAGGATGTCCTCCACCTGCGTCTGCAGGGCGGTGACCTGTTCTTCCGTCGCGTCCGGTGACACGACGTACACGAGTTCGTACTTCCGGTTCATGCGTCTCCTTCTGGACTACGGCCGCGCACCATGGCGAGGCAAGGAGTCAGTTGGCGTCCGGACCCGCGGCGTCCGGGTTGTACACGTTCATCACCCTGGCGATGCCGTCCGCGGCGAACATCTCGGCGGCATCTGCCGCCCGGGTAACGAGTTCGTCGAGGCCGGCGCGTTCGTCGGCCTCGAACGTCGAGAGGACATGGTTCGCAAGGTCGCGCCTCGCGTCACCACGCCCGACCCCCAGCCGCAGCCGGGGAAATTCCATCGTGCCGATCCGCTGGGTGATCGACTTGAGGCCGTTATGGCCTCCGGCCGAGCCACGTGCGCGCACGCGGATCCGGCCGAACGGCAGCGCCACGTCGTCGACGACCACCAGCAGGTCGGTCGCCTCGAGACCGTAGTAGCGCAGGAGCCCGGCGACCGCGTCGCCGCTCCGGTTCATGAAGGTGAGCGGCTTGGCGACGAGCATCGGCTGCGGGCCGAAGCGTTTCGCGCAGAGCGTCTCCGTCACCTGCGACGGGGCGAGCGCAAACTCCCCCCCGAAGCGACGGACCACCTCGTCGGCGACCATGAAGCCGATGTTGTGCCGGGTGTCCCGGTATTCCCGCCCGGGATTGCCGAGCCCGACGATCAGCTTCATGTCCGGCGGGGCCGCTACTTCTTGTCGTCCTTCTTCTCGTCCTTGCCCTTCTTCGCAACCTCGGGCTCGGCCGCGGCGGTCGCCGCCTGCGCCGCTTCCTCGGCCTTCGGCAGCACGATGTGCACGAGCATCGTCTCAGCCTCGGTCAACGGCTTCCACTTCGCGTCCTGCGGCAGGTCGCGCACGCGGATGGCCTCGTTGAGCGCCATGTCGGACACGTCGATGGTGACGTTCTCCGGGATGTCGGTCGGGAGACACTCGACCTCGAGTTCGCGGGTCACCCAGTCGAGCAGGCCGCCCTGCACCTTCACGCCCTTGGCCTCGCCCTTCAGCACCACCGGCACGGTGACGGTGATGGCCTTGTCCATGGCGAGCTGGTAGAAGTCGGCGTGCAGCAGCCGGTGGGTGACCGGGTCGAGCTGGTACTCCTTGACCATCACCCGCGCCTCGGCGCCGTCCAGCTTCAGGTTGATCAGGCTGTTGGCACCCGCCTCGGAGTGCAGGATGCGGAGCACGATCTTGGGGTCGACCGCCACGGCGACCCCTTCCGGCGCCTGGCCGTCCTTGCGGGCGCCGTAGACGACCCCCGGAATCTGGCCGGCCGCGCGGAGACGGCGCGCCTCGTTCTTGCCCCTGGTGTCCCGCTTCACTGCGTCAAGAGTCGCTTCCATAACTGTCCTCTGCTATCCCGGTCTTCTACACGAAGAGCGACGAGACCGACGTTTCCTCGTGGATACTCCGAATCGCCTGCCCGAGCAGTCGCGCCACCGACAGCACGACGATCTTCTTGCAGGCCTGTCCCGCGCCGCTGAGCGGAATCGTGTTGGTCACGATCAGCTGGTCGAGCGGCGAGTTCTCGATGCGCTCGATGGCCGGCCCCGACAGGACGCCGTGCACCGCGCAGGCGAGCACGCGCTCGGCACCCGCCGCCTTGAGGGCGGTCGCGCCCTTCTGGATGGTTCCCGCCGTGTCGATGATGTCGTCCTGCAGGATACAGGTGCGCCCCGCCACGTCGCCGATGACGTTCATCACCTCGGCGGTGCCGTCCTCGGTGCGCCGCTTGTCGATCACCGCGAGTTCGGCATCCAGGCGCTTCGCGTAGGCGCGCGCGCGCTCGGCGCCGCCGGCATCGGGCGACACGATCGTCAGCTTCGGGTGGTTCAGCCGGGCCAGGTACTCGATGATGACCGGCGCCGCGAAGAGGTGGTCGACCGGAATGTCGAAGAAGCCCTGAATCTGCGCCTTGTGCAGGTCCATCGTCAGCACCCGGTGCACGCCGGCGGCGCTCATCAGGTTGGCGACGAGCTTCGTCGAAATCGGGACGCGCGGCTTGTCCTTCCGGTCCTGCCGGGCGTAGCCGTAATACGGCACGACGGCGGTGATGCGCGCCGCCGACGAGCGGCGGAAGGCGTCGACCATCACCAGCATCTCCATCAGGTGCTGGTCGACCGGGTTCGAGGTCGGCTGGACGATGTAGATGTCGGCCCCGCGGATGTTCTCGTCGATCTGGAACGAGACCTCGCTGTCGGGGAACCGCCGCAGGCGCGCCTGCCCCACGGGGATGCCGAGGAAGTCGGCGATCTCACGCGCGAGGTGCGTATGCGCACTGCCGGAGAAGATCTTCAGGTCACCAAACCCGGTGGACATGAGTGGTGCACCGCTCAGCGGTCGTTTCATTCGGCTCTCGCCCACGCTCCCCCACGGAGCCGGGCCCTACGCGTCGTGCAGATCGTCTACGTTCGCCGCCCCGGTCCGGAGACCGGCTCGCGGCACCCTGGTCACTGCCCGGGCTGTCCGGGTTGGTTGGGGCGGAAGGATTCGAACCTTCGAATACGGGAGCCAAAGTCCCGCGCCTTACCGCTTGGCCACGCCCCATCGCCGTGTCACTGGCCACACGACCGGCCTGGGGCTCTTCCGCGCGCCGACTCTCGGGCAGACGCCCTCGAGTCCTGACCGCACGGTCACCGTTCAGCTGGGGTGGTGCAAACCCATAGTGTAGTCGAGACTTTCAGGGTTCGGCAAGCTGCGGACGACTCGATGCCTCGTAGGCGGCGCGCGTGAGTGCCGCGGTCACCAGCGGCCGGACGCCGGGCCCCCAGCCGTTTCCACCAGGCCCCTCGGCCGCGGCACGGGCGGCGGCGTGCAGATTCGGGAAGATTCCGAACATGGTGGAGCCGCTGCCCGACATGGCGGCGCATGCCGCACCGCATCCCCGCAAGTCGTCCCTGAGCCTGGGGATCGCCGGGTGCCGCCGGGCCACCGGTCCCTCGAGGTCGTTGCGCAGCGGGTGAGCCCATCGGGGCCACCCCGACACGGTCGGGGGGACC